>CALFXA010000001.1 GCA_937928015.1 uncultured Anaerolineales bacterium
ATCGGCGTGATCTCTTCGTGCGGGATGGGCCGCAGATGGATGGCGGGGGCATAGTACATTCCCGTCAACTCGTCGAAGATGCGATAGTAGGGCGTGCCATCGGGACCGTCCACAATCTGGTCCACCCAATGCACGGACCCGTAATACAGCCTAGGGTTGAGCACCTGCCAGCCATAGGATTTGGTATAGCGATACGGCTGGGTGAACGGAACCGAGACATCCACCAAGCGGCGTTCGCCCTCGGGGATCGAATCCAGCGGGATGTTGTAGAGAAATTTGACGCGCTGCAAACGGGCGCGATGCATGTATCCGCCCCAGACGCGATACCAGACGGGGTTGTAGGTCGGCTCCTCGGCGGTCACCTGCCCGTAGACGTGGACCAGGTCATCACGATACCAGGTGCCCGTGATGACGCTCTTGTCCGACGGCTCTTTGTACACGCTGACGGAGGCCGTGGCGATACGCACGATGTCACTATCGTCGAAGCTGCCAAGGCTGGGCACCAATGGCGAGAAAGCCAGGCTGGCCATACTCAAGCCGCCGAATTTGAGGAAATCGCGTCGGGTCAATTTGGAAGACATGGGCAGGATTCTACTCGAAAAAGCATGATTAAATGAGAACTGCCCTTCGCAACGCGAAAGGCAGTTCGATCTATTCAGTTTTAAGTTACGCTTCGACAGACTCGACGATCATATCCTTGAGCAGGATCTCAAGAGCCATGGTATGGCCGCAGCGTTTGTGGGTCAGGAAAAACTCGCAGTCGCAGGTGAAAGCACCGTTATCGTACTGAACATGGTGGTCGTTGTTATCGCCATGGAAGGTAAGGTCAAATTTGTTGAAGCGAAAGCGGTGGCGGTCTTCTGCGTAACGCTTGGCTTTTTCGAGCTTGCCGATCAGTCCGTAATCCATAGTAGAGTTTCTCCTTTTCGGAAAAGAAGGTAAACAAAAAGGCACACGGTGATACCGCGTGCCTTTGTTTCAAACACAGGGGTTTTCGCTAAACATTCGCATATCAGCAAGTTACCTTATTAGCAACGAGTATAGCTACTTTCAAGGGGCAAGTCAACACCCAAAAGTCACTTTTTTCAAATTCGTTAAGTGGACGTATGTCTGTCGTCAATCAGCCGTTAACCAGGCTATCTACGCGCAATCAAGTGCCCCAATCGCGCAGGTAGAGGAAATCGTAGCCGATGGTGCGGTTGCTGATTTTGGCGATGGGCGGCAGCATACGCTTGAACTGGAAGCGGCGCACGCGCGAAACCACCAGGTCGACAAACTTCTCATCGAAGCCCGCCTCGACCGCCTCCTGCGGCATATAGCGCTGATCGATCAGCAGATAGAGCAGCCTGTCCACTTCTTCGTAGGTGAAGCCTAGTTCAGTCTCGTCGGTTTGACCTGCCCACAGGTCGGCGGAAGGTGGCTTGTCGACAATGGGCGCGGGGACGTTCAAGGCGCGGGACAACTGTCGCACCTGGGTCTTGTACAAATCGCCAATGGGGTTGAGCGCCGAAGCCGAGTCCCCGAACATGGTGCTGTAGCCGAGCAGAATCTCGGTTTTGTTGCTGGTGCCGACCACCAGTCCCTTGAAGGCCTCGGACTGGTCATACAATACGATCATGCGGGCACGGGCCATCAAATTGCCCTTGCGGACCTTCGACATTTCGGGGTCGAGGTGGATGAGCGGCTCGACCATGTCGGTGATCTCGATGGTCTTACTCTGGACCCCGAGCTGGTCGATCAACAATTGGGCATGGTCGAGCGAGTCACGGCTGGAGGCTTTGTAGGGCATGCGCACAGCCAGCACATTCTCGGGACCGAGCGCCTGGGCGGCCAAGACGCAGGAAAGGGCCGAGTCGATGCCGCCCGAGAGTCCCACCACTGCGCGGGAGAATCCGACACGCGTAATCTCGGATTGGATGAATCCTGTGAGAATCTCACGGGCCAGGTCAGTGTTGATGGTGAGGTCGATATCAATCACGGGAAAGAATCCTGTCGAGTTCGCTGCGCACGAGGCCTGTACGCTCGTCGCGCAACAGTGGCAAACGCGCACGAGTGCGGCGCAGTTGATTCAGGTCCAGTTCGGCGTAGGTCAGGGCCTCTTCGTTGTACGGGCCGTGGACTAACTCCTCGCCGTTCGGGTCGAAGACGGTCGTCCCGCCCCAGAAGTGCAGCCCATCTTCATAGCCGACGCGGTTGGCGTGCGCCACAAAGCAGGTGAACATGCTGGCATAGGCCATGTTGATGCGTTCCACCCAGCGTGCCGATTCAAGTTTCTCGTTGTCACCCAGTCCGCGCCCTGGCGACGCAGACGAGAACAGCAGGATGTCGGCGCCGTCCAACCAGAGTAAATAGGGCGGCGAGGCGTGCCAGAAGTCCTCGCAGATGAGCATACCCATGCGCCCGAAACGCGTGTCGAAGGCGCGGACCGAGTCGCCCCAGGCGAAGAAGCGGCCTTCGTCGAACAAGCCGTAAGTGGGCAGATACACCTTGTGATGAACGTGGAGCACCTTTCCGCCCGACAAGTAAGCAGAAGCAATATAGAAGCGGTGGCGCGAATCCTCGTCCACGAAACCGACCACCAGGTCCAGGTCATGGCTGGCGGCGAGCAGCGGTTTGAAAACGGGATCATCATCGGTCGGACGGTGGGCCACGAAGGAGACCAGGTCCTGTAAGACGTATCCCGTCAACGAGAGTTCAGGGAAGACCAACAGATCGGTCTTTTGCTTTTTGGCTTCGTCGATCAGGCTGAGATGCTTGTCGAGGTTGGCCTGCACGTCGCCGAGTTTGGTATTGATTTGGGCAAGGGCAAGGTGTAGTTTCATCGGGCGAATCTTACCACTAAAAAATATGGGGCAAAAATATGGAAATGGACGACATAGAATTTATCGCAAAGGCGCAAAGATCTAAAGGACTCATTGAGAATCGTCGTGATAAAAACCTTTGTACACGGGTTACGCGGACGGACACGGAAAACGCGGATTTTTTAAACTTTTCCGTGTGAATCCGTGAAACCCGCGTTATCCGTGTACAAAATTATGCCCCCACGAACCATTCAAGATATCTCCTTTGCGGCCCTGCATCTTCGCGTTGAGTCTTGATTTATAAAAACGCACGTTAGAAAAGAAAAAGACCCGACTTTGTGTCGAGTCTTTTCTAGTAGGAAGGGAAGGATTCGAATACCATCCCTTCAATAAGAGCGCACGGGAGAAAACAAAAAGACCCGACTTTGTGTCGAGTCTTTTTTGGCGGGAAGGGAGGGATTCGAACCCTCGGTGGACCGAAGGCCCACAACGGTTTTCGAGACCGTCCCATTCAACCACTCTGGCACCTTCCCAAGTGCGGCGCGTATTATACCCTAAATCTCCACGCTTTCATGCAACTCTGGATAATGGGTTCGGTCGAATTGATTCTCCTTGAGTTTGGCGCGGAAGGCTATTGCGGACTTCTCTTCGCCGTGGACCAGGAAGATCTGCTTGACCTGGTCTTTGACTCCCAGCGCGTAGCGCGTGAGTAGGTCCTGGCCCGCATGACCCGAGAGGCCGCCGATGGTAGCCACCTCCGCCTTGACGTCATAGGGTTCGCCGAAGATGCGGACCTGCTTCTCGCGGTCGGCCAGGCGACGGCCCAGGGTGTCGGGCGATTGCCAGGAGACGATGCAAACCGTGTTGCGCGGATTTTCGATATTGTTGCGCAGGTGATGCAGGATGCGGCCTGTTTCCGCCATGCCCGAGGCCGAGATGATAATCATCGGCTCGCGGACCTCGTTCAACTTCTTGGATTCCTCGACCGACTGGATGTAGGTCAACATCTTGAAATCCAAGGCAGGGTGGCGTGCCTCGCGCACGAACTGAGCCGTCTCGGCGTCGAAACATTCGGTGTGATTCTTGAAGACCTGCGAAGCCTTGACTGCCAGCGGGCTATCCACATAGACGGGCACGGGCTTCACCTCGCCCTCGGTCATCATCTGATTCAGATGGAAGACCAATTCCTGAGTGCGGCCCACAGCAAAGGCGGGGATGATGACCTTGCCGCCACGCTCCACCGTGCGCTTGACCACAGACTGGAACTCCACGAAGGCATCGGTCGGATCGCGGTGCGGTTTGTCGCCGTAGGTACATTCCATGATCATGTAATCGGCGGCGGTCGG
>CALFXA010000002.1 GCA_937928015.1 uncultured Anaerolineales bacterium
GATATCCACTCGTGACTGGAGTTCAGACGTGTGCTCTTCCGATCTGCAGCGGCAGGACGCGCGCCCACTCGGGCAGGTCGGTCTGCGCCAGCGGGATGCCGTACAACTTCAAGAGGTTGGAAATGTCTGGTCCCATGAACGGCAGGTTATGCAGGGTCAGCATGGAGGCCACGCGGCGCGAGCCCTCCTCCCAGCGGCGGGTCAGGTTGACGTAGGCCGCCAGCGCCGTGTGCCAGTCGTTGACGTGCAGCACATCCACGTCCCAACCGATCTGTCGCGGCAGCTCCACCGCGGCCAGCGAGAAGAAGAGATATTTCTCGGCGTCCAGTTCCGCCTTGAGCGAATAGACCGAGCCGCTGTTACGGATGGGGTCGCCCGAGATGAAGTAGACGGGCATCCCGTCCAGCACGCTCTCGAAGACCTCCACCTGGACCTCGGAGTCGCCCCGTTTCAATGGGAAGACCGCCAGCGGCCGCAGCGGGTCGGCCCGCACCGAAGAGTGCATAGGCAGAACCAGGCGCAGGTCCAGTTTGGTCTCGCCCGTGATCTCAGGCGTCAGCGCGCGGATGGCCCGCGGCAATGCGCCAGAGACGTCACCCAGGCCGCCGACCTTGATGAACGGGTCGGCCTCCGCAGCCAGGAAAAGAACGTTGATGGTTTCAGGCATGAGATTATTGTACAACGAATCGGGCGTTACTCGATCACCACGCCGTCGAGGTTTTCCTCAGATTTTGGAAATTCCATCTGGAGGCCCTTGAGCGTGTCCACCAAAATCGTGGATATGACCAAGTCGCGATACCACTTGCGGTTGGCGGGAATTACGTACCAGGGCGCGTATTCGGTACTGGTCTTATTGAGCGCATCCTCGTAGGCCTGCATGTACTGCCCCCACAGCTTGCGCTCCTCCAGGTCGCCCAGGCGGAACTTCCAGGTCTTGGTCGGGTCGTCGAGGCGGGCCTGCAAGCGCTCCTTCTGCTCGTCGAGGTCAATATGCAGGAAGAACTTCAGGATGGTCGTCCCGCTCTCGGCCAGCAGCCGCTCGAAATCGTTGATCTGGTCGTAGCGTTTCTTCCAGACCTCCTCGGGCGCGTATCCGTGTACACGCACCACCAGCACATCCTCATAATGACTGCGGTTGAAGATGACCATCTCGCCTGCGCCAGGTACCACCTTGTGGACGCGCCACAGGAAATCGTGCGCCAACTCCTCGGCGGTCGGGACCTTGAAGCTGGCTACCTTCACCCCTTGCGGATTCACCCCGTCGAACACGCGACGGATGGTGCCATCCTTGCCGCCCGTGTCCATGGCCTGCAAGACGACCAGCACCTTGTGCTTCTGCTCGGCATAGAGCAATTCCTGCAAGGCCTGCAATTCTGCATTTAATTTAGAAAGAGCCTTCAGGCCTTTTTCCTTGTCGCCTTTAAAGGCTTTATCGTCGTTCGGGTCGAACTGACTCAACTCGATCTTCTTGCCTGGTTCCACACAATAACGCTTCATTGCGCTCTCCTCTTCTCCTCTCCATGTAGCAAAAAAGGGCGGACACAAGATCCGCCCTTTTTAGGGGAGCCTGATGGGTTTCGAACCCACAACATCCACATCCACAGTGTGGCGCTCTGCCATTGAGCTACAGGCTCCATACCACAAGCGGACGATATTTTATCACAGTTTATTGAAGCATCAAGACTTAGCTCAGAATTTTGCGGACGGCCTCTGCCGCCTCGGCGCGCGCGACGATGACCTGCTCACCGTTCGAAAGATTCTTCACCGCCACCAGGCCTTTTTCCGCTTCGTCGGGGCCCACGGTGACGACAACCCGCATCTTCATCTTATCCGCGTACTTGAACTGCTTGGGCAGCTTTGCAGGCTCGGGGAAGGTAATCACATTCAGGCCCGCGGCGCGCAGTTCAGAGGCCAGCGCGTAGGAGGTCATCCACAATTTTTCGTCGAAGACCGTCACCAGTACGGACGAGGGTGTCGGGTCGAAGTCGGGCAACAGACCCGCCTCCTTGAGGACGATGCCGACAACCACGTCGCCCATCGCGAAGCCCACACCCGAAAGCGGCTGCCCACCCACGTCGGCCAGCAGGTTGTCGTAGCGGCCGCCGCCGAGGATAGCGCGGCGCACACCACCCGTCTGATCGAAGGCCTCGAAGACGGTGCCCGTGTAGTACAGCAATCCGCGCATGATGTTCGGGTCGAACTTGACGTAGTCCTTCACGCCCAGCGCTTCGAGCGCGACAAACAGGCGAGTCAACTCCTCGCTCTTCTGCCACAGATCATAATCAGCCAGCAGGGACTTGAGTCCGTCCAATTGAGTCTGGTTCAGGCCGAGGTCGAGGGCATTGGCGTCCCATTGGGACGGGTCCATCTTCGAGCGGCGATCCACCAGGTTGGAAACATCCAGCCGTTTCTCGGGGACGATGCCCAACGCGTCGAACTGCGAATCCATCAGGCGGCGATTGTTCACGAAAATGGTCGCCCGCTGAGGGTCCAGGCCGACGGAGCGCAGGAAGGTGGCGGCAATCGCCAACAGTTCGGCGTCGGCTTCGGGCGAGTTGACTCCCAGCATGTCGATGTTCCACTGGAAGAACTCGCGCGAACGCCCCTTCTGCGGCTGCTCGTAGCGCCAGAACGGACCGAAGGACCACCAGCGCACAGGGAAGGTAAGCGAACCCTGACGGGCGGCGATCATGCGCGCCAGCGACGGGGTTAGCTCGGGACGCAGGGTGACCTCGTCCCCGCCCCGATCGGCGAAGACGAAGGACTGCTTCTTGACCAACTCCTCGCCCGACTTGGCGGCATATAGATCGAGCGTTTCGAGGAAGGGGCCATCCCATTCCTGATAGCCGAACGCCTGCGAGGCCGCGCGGGCCTTCGCATACAGATAATTCCGCAACGCCATTTCCTCGGGATAGAAATCGCGTGCGCCTTTGACAGTTTGGATGCTAGGTTTCATGATGGACTCCGTAAAAAAACTGTCCGCATTGTAGCATATTCCGTCGCTTTGCATGACAAACGGCCCACTGACTAAGGAAAAAACGCACTGGTTAATAATTGTGAAAAATAGTACAAATTATAGTGAGAACATTCCAACTTAACAAGGAGAGCGATTTCATGGATCCGCTGGAT
Organism: uncultured Anaerolineales bacterium; assembly: GCA_937928015.1. Classification (GTDB taxonomy): domain Bacteria; phylum Chloroflexota; class Anaerolineae; order Anaerolineales; family Villigracilaceae; genus JACPVF01. The sequence continues at coordinate 3,130 of CALFXA010000002.1, forward strand.
GAATTGAAGCTTGAACTTCAAAAAATTCCCTGGTTCCGAGACTTGCAAATCAAACATTTGGACCTGATTGCAGGCATCTCGCAACTGCGCGACGTGAAAGCGGGTGAGGTTTTGTTCCGTGAGGGTGATCGAGCCGAGTACATCTACATCGTACTGTCAGGCCGCATCGCCCTGGACATGGCCGTCCCGCCGCGCGGCAAAATGCGCTTCCACACCGCCGACCCGTGGGAGGTCATTGGCTGGTCGAGCGCCACGCCCGTCGTGCATCAGCGCACGGCCAGCGCCACCGCCGTGGTGGACACTCACCTGGCCATGATCGATTCAACCAAACTGCGCGAGCTATGCGACCAGGATCACGATCTCGGCTACCTCGTGATGCGCCGCCTCGCCAATATCGTAGCCAGCCGCCTGATGAGCAGTCGCCTGCAACTGTTGGATATGTTTGCTGAACCGGAGAACAAAAATGCCAAGTGATCGCAGCCCAGAAATCGGAAGCACCGTTTCCATCCAGAAACAAATCTTCAACACGCTTCTCGAAAAACTCAAGGCACAGGGATACGAAGTCGTCGGCCCGCACGTGGAGAATGAGACTCTCGTGTACGCGCCGATCCAGAAACTCGAAGACCTGCCGCGCGGGTACGTGACCGAGCAGGAGGCGGGCTCCTTCCGCCTGGTGTACACGGGACACACGCGTTACTTCGACGTCATCCCGGGCGCGCAATCTTGGAAGCAATTCCTCTTCCCGTCTCATGCCAACCTGTTCACCCTGAAAAAGACCGACGGGGCTTGGGAGATGGAAACCCCCAGGCCGACCGCTCCCGCCTACGCCTTCATCGGCGTGCGCGGCTGTGAGTTGGCCGCCATCCAAATCCAAGACAACGCCTTCCTGCGCAGCGACTTCACGGACCCGATCTACCGTGTCACACGCGAGAAGGCGTTTATTCTTGCCGTCAACTGCATGCACCCCGCGGGCACCTGCTTCTGCGCCTCAATGGGCACTGGTCCGCGCGTGCAAGGTGACGCTGACTTGACGCTGACCGAACTGGAAGATGTCTTCCTGCTCAACGTCGGCTCGGAGTTGGGACGCAATATCCTGGCGGGGCTGCCGTTCGAATCGGCCAGCGCCTTCGTGCTGAATGCCGCCAACCGCGGTCTCGAACGCGCCACTTTGCAGATGGGTCGCAACATGGATACCAGCGATCTGCCCGACCTGATCCTCAACAACCTCGACCATCCGCACTGGCGCGCCATCGGCGAACGCTGTCTCTCGTGCGCCAACTGCACCCAGGTCTGCCCGACCTGCTTCTGCTGGGACGCCACCGACACGCTCAGCCTCGACGGCAATCAGACCCGCCGTGAGCGCGTGTGGGACTCGTGCTTCAACCCTGGCTACTCCTACCAGGCGGGCGGCAATACCCGCCCCACCATCCACTCACGCTATCGTCAGTGGATGTCGCACAAGCTCGGCACGTGGAAGGTCCAATACGGGACCTTCGGCTGCACGGGCTGTGGCCGTTGCATCACCTGGTGCCCTGCTGCAATCGACATCACGGTTGAAGTTGCCGACCTGCGCAAGGAGATTCGCTAATGGCCACCCACGTTCACACTCACTCCCCAGCCTCCCCCTCCGAACGCCTACTCGAACCTGTCTGGGCGCAGGTCATGGACATTACCAATGAAGCGGAGGGTATTTCCACCTATTGGCTGAAGTTCACCGACCCCGCCGTGGAAGCCGCTTACACCTTCGAGCCTGGACAGTTCAACATGGTCTATCTGCCTGGCTACGGAGAGGCTGCCATCTCGATCAGTTCAAACCCCGCGGACCCGACTCTGGTTGGCCACACCATCCGCTTCGTGGGCAACGTCACGCGCGCCATCAGCCGCCTGAAAGTCGGCGACGTGGTCGGCATCCGCGGACCCTTCGGCTCCTACTGGCCGATGAAGGAAATGGAAGGCCACGATGTGATCATCGCCTGCGGCGGCATCGGGCTGCCGCCCTTGCGCCCTGCGATCTATCACATAATGAACAACCGCGATAAGTTCGGCAAGGTCTACCTGCTCTACGGCGCGCGCACGCCCAAGGATTTGCTCTACCCGACCGAGTTCGAAGAATGGGAACGGGCGGGCATCCAGGTGCAGGTCACCGTGGATCGCGCGGATGAAGACTGGCAGGGACAGGTCGGCGTGGTACCGATGTTGTTCTACCGCTTCCGCATGGACGCGCCCAACAGCGTGGTGCTCACCTGCGGGCCCGAGATCATGATCCGTTTCGTGGTGTACGAGGGCCTTGCCCGCCGCGTCCCCGCCGAGCAGATTTACGTCTCACTCGAGCGCAACATGAAATGCGGACAGGGCTCCTGCGGTCACTGTCAACTTGGCCCGTACTTCATCTGCAAGGACGGTCCCGTCTTCCGCTTTGACACATTGCAGCCTTACTTCAATGTGGAGGAGTTCTAATGACTCACCATAAACCCTCTCTCGCTGTTTACAAATTCTCCTCCTGCGATGGATGCCAGCTTTCCATCTTGAACATGGAAGATGAACTGCTCGACATTGCGGGCGCCCTCGACATCGCCTACTTCCTTGAAGCCACCCGCGCCGAGCGCCCAGGCCCGTACGACATTGCCATTGTCGAAGGCTCGATCACCACACCGCACGAAGCGGAACGCATCCGCGAGATTCGCCGCCAGTCCAAGGTGTTGATCGCGCTGGGAACCTGCGCCACCTCGGGCGGAGTCCAGGCCCTGCGCAACTTCACCGACGCCAAGGCCTACGCCAACACCGTCTACGATCATCCCGAATTCCTGCACTACCTCGACACCGCCACGCCCATCGCCGAGCACGTGCCCGTGGACATGGAACTATGGGGCTGTCCCGTCAACAAGGGTCAGGTGTTGGAGGTCATCAGCGCGCTGCTCAACAACCGCCGCCCGAACCTGCCCGCCTACAGCGTGTGTCTGGAATGCAAACGCCGCGGCACCATCTGCGTGCTGGTCGACAAGGGCATCCCGTGCATCGGTCCCGCCACCCAGGCGGGATGCGGCGCGATCTGCCCCGCCAACGGACGCGGCTGCTACGGCTGCTTCGGCCCGACCCGCTCCACCAACCTTGACTCGCTCACCAACATCCTCACCAAACTCGAACGCACCCCTGGCGAGACCGTGCGCCTGTTCCGCGGCATCAGTGGGTACGCGCCCGCCTTCCGTGAAACCGCGGATGTGCTCCTCAAGGAGTCCAAATGAAAAACATCGAAGTCCCCGCCCTGGCTCGCGTGGAAGGTGAAGGCGGTCTGTTCATCGGCCTGCAAGACGGCAAGGCCGTGGAGATCCGCCTCGACATCTACGAACCGCCGCGATTCTTCGAAGGCTTCCTGGTGGGCCGCTTCCTGCAGGAAGTACCCGACATCACGGCCCGCATCTGCGGCATCTGCCCCGTGGCCTATCAGATGAGTGCAGCCTACGCACTCGAACGCGCCCTGGGCGTGACCATCCATCCGCAGGCACGGGCACTGCGCCGCTTGATGTATTGCGGCGAATACGTCGAAAGCCATGCACTGCACATCTACCTCTTACAGGCCCCCGATATGTTGGGAGTCCAGTCCGCCCTGGAACTG
>CALFXA010000003.1 GCA_937928015.1 uncultured Anaerolineales bacterium
ATGCCGGTCTGCCGATCATCGGCGACGACATCAAGAGCCAGGTGGGCGCCACCATCCTGCACCGGGTGCTGACCAGCCTTTTCGTGGACCGCGGCGTGCGCCTGGACCACACCTACCAGCTCAACTTCGGCGGCAACACCGACTTTATGAACATGCTCGAGCGCGAGCGGCTCGAATCCAAGAAGATCTCCAAGACCGGCGCGGTCACCTCCATGCTGCCCTACCCAATCAGCCCCGACGATGTGCACGTGGGCCCGTCGGACTACGTGCCGTGGCTGACCGACCGCAAGTGGTGCTACCTGCGCATGGAAGGCACCACCTTCGGCAACGTGCCGCTCAACATGGAAGTCAAACTCGAGGTGTGGGATAGCCCCAACTCGGCGGGCGTGATGATCGACGCCATCCGCTGCGCGAAGATCGCCCTTGACCGCAAGCTGAGCGGACCGATTGTTGGCCCCTCGTCCTATTTCTTCAAGACGCCGCCCAAGCAGTTCCGCGACGACGTCTGCCGCGAAAAGGTGGAAGCCTACATTGCCGGCGAGAGCAACGAGTAAGTTAGAACCTGTTTAGAAAGGGAGAAGGCGCGTCCGATGGATGCGCCTTCTCTGTTATGATTGCGCCCATGAAAGAGCCAACCATGAGGAAGCACCTTTATCTTTTCATCCTGCTGACTGTTCTCCTGTCCGCCTGCCAGCCGACGGCGGCGATTCCCACCGTGGACCAGGGCGTCATCATGACCCAGGCCGTGGCCACCGCGATGGCGCAGTACGCCACCCTTACTCCCACTCCCACGCTGGTTCCCGTGCCGACGGCTACCGTCGTCCGTACGCCGCCCGCACTGCCGGGTGTGTTCACGACGGCCTCATTGGAGGCCAGCGATACGCCGCATACTTATGTTTCCGACTCATGTCAGTACCTCAAGGATAAGTGGACCTCGACCAACGCGGCTCCGGGGACGGTGGTCATGGCTGTCATGTTCCACTCCATCACCAAGGGACAGGCCGAAGACGCCAACCAGATCAGCGCCGCCGACCAGAAGCACCTGATGAACGATCTGCACGATGCGGGTTTCCAGGCCATCACCATGCAGCAGATGGTCGACTTCATGGAGCATAACGCCGCCATCCCGCCGCGCTCGGTGCTGTTGATCGTGGATGACCGTCACTTTGCGGAATACTTCAACGATCACTTCCGTCCGTACGCGGAACAATGGGGCTGGCCCGTGGTCAATGCGTATATCGCCAAGGATGAGCGTCCCGACCTGTGGGCCGAGAACCTGGCTCTCAGCAAGGAAGGCTGGGTGGACTATCAGGCACATGGCGTGATTCACAATATCAACATCACCAATGATTCCAGCGAAGAATTCATGCTGAGCGAACTTCAGGGCGCGATTACCAATTTCCAAAAGTATCTGGAGAAGACTCCGATTGCCTACATCTGGCCGGGCGGAAGTTTCACCCCACGCGGCGCGCAGCTTGCCCGTCAAGTGGGATACCACCTCGGCTTCACCGTTAACCCGCGCGGACCCGTGATGTTCAACTGGGTGCCGTTGGCCGACCAGCCCGATCCGCGTCGACCGTCCTATCTGCCCGAGGGTCCTGTCAATGACCCGCTGATGGTTCTGCCGCGTTATTGGGACGTGGATGCCCGCGCCCACATCGACACGGTCATGCAGATCGGGGAGCAGGCCGCGACCTACGCCCAGCAGAACAAGGCCACCGAGTTGGAGTACTACGATATCGTCTGTTCCCCGACTTACGGTCCCATGCCATAGCGCCAGCATTTGAGTTGCGGAAGATATGCTTAAGGCTTTCTTCATTCACCAATACGCCAGATTGAGAGCGAGACTCCATACCCCCATGAGCGAATGCATCTTCTGCAAGATTGTCAACAACGAAATGTCGGCTACCGTTGTCTATCGCGATGAGCAGGTGACGGCCTTCCGTGACATTCATCCTGCCGCACCCACGCATATTCTGATCGTGCCCAATCGTCACATTGACTCTATCAATGCGCTGACTGCCGAAGACGAGTCGCTGGCTGGACATCTGCTCACGGTGGCGGGACAGCTTGCCGCGGGTGAGGGCATCGCCGAGACGGGGTATCGCATTGTTACCAACACGGGTCCGCACGGCGGGCAGACGGTCTTCCACCTGCACGTCCACTTGATTGGGGGCAGGCCCATGCGTCACCCGATGGGATGAAAACTGGAATCAAAAAACTGGCGGCCACATGGCCGCCAGTTTTTTATTTCTTGTTATATAAATTGCCCCCGCCGCCGAGCTTGCTTGCGGGGCGTCCCATGCGGGAGGCGTACCAGCCCAGGCCCACACCTCCCACGAGCAGGATGGCTCCGATCACGCCCATGATGGTCAGCGTGGAATTGCCGCCCGTGTCTTCGGGTGTATCCTGCGTGATGGTGGTCTCTGTGGACTGCGCGCCGAAGTCGATGAAGGCGCGGTCGCCCGCTTTGACGTCCAGGCGATAACTCAGGTCCATGGTGGCATTGTAGTTCGGCGGAATGGCCACGCTGACGTTGTAATTTCCCTCAGGGACATCCTTGAAGCATACACCCTGATAGGCGGCCGGGTCGGGATTAATGGCCGTGTTCTGTGTAGCGGAATATTTCCCGTTGGTCTCGGTCACGCTGACGGCGCCGCCTGCCAGCGCAGGCTCGATCTCCTGGCGCAACGCATCGCCGTTCTGATCATCGAAGAGCAGGACGCAGACTTCGGTGGTACCGTTGAAGGGTGTAGGGGTGACGGTGGGTGGCAGGGGAGTTGGAGAAGGCCCGGGAGTATAGGTTGCTAGCGCGGGTCCCACGATGCCAATCAGCAATTGCTGGCCTTCGATCAGGGTGCATTCTGCGTCCAGGTTCTTGTTGAGGGCACGCAGTTGATCGATGGGGATGTTATTGATCAGACTGACCTTGAGGCAGGTATCCCCTGACTGGACAACGTAGATGACGCGTCCGTCCGCACCCGCCGTGGGGGTGGTGTATTGTTGAATTTGAGAAGAGGGGGCAGCGTTTACGGGTAGCCAAAAGCTGAACAGGACCAGACAGGCGAGTGCAAGCAGGGTGAGGAAGCGCTTGGGGTTCATCGCCGCGATTATATCATTTCAATCCGAGCACTTCGTACACCTCGATGGGCTGGGCCTTGCCCTTGACCGTGAGCGGCGCGAAGGGCCTTGCATCCACCTCGGCGGCGATACGCTCGTAGGCGTCACGTGTGATGAGAATCTGATTGATGGCAGCGTTTTCCTGGATGCGTTTGGCGGTGTTGACACTGTCGCTGATGGCGGTGTACTCCAGCCGCTTCTCCGTGCCGATCCAGCCAAGGATGGCGTCACCGTAATGGATGCCCACCCCGAAGGATAGGTGGGCTGCCTCGGGCAGTTCCTTGTGCAGGGCGAAGACCGCGTCACGGATGGCGAGCGCGGCGCGCACCGCCCGCAGGGTGTGGTCGGGCTGGGGCAGAGGGGCGTTGAACCAGGCCATGACGGCGTCGCCGAGGAACTTGTCCACGGTGCCTTCTTCGCGCAGGATGGCCTCGGCGGCGGCGGCTAGATAACGGTTGAGTACGGCCACCAGGTCTTCTGGCGTTTGTTTTTCGGAATAGGTGGTGAAGCCGCGAATGTCGGCGAAGACGATGGTGATGTCCACCTTCTTGCCGCCGATCTTGAAACTGTCCAGGTCCACCTGGTCGATCACGGCGGGCGAGACCATGCGTTCGAGCAGGCGGCGCTGGGCTTCGAGTTTCTTGCGCTCGGTCATGTCGTCCAGCACGATGGCGATGCCCTGGGTCTTCTGGCCCGCATCCTTTAACGGAGACAGGTTAAGGCGCCAGTCCACGCCGCCGCGCTGTGGCAGGTTGTGATGGACCTCGTAGCCGACCACGGGTCTGTCGGTCTGGTGGACCTCATCCAGCCGCGATTTCAGTTCGGGCGCGAAGGTCGGCATGATGTCTTCCAGCCGAAGGCCGACCAATTCTCCCGAGGCACGCCCGAGGATCGACTCGGCGGCGCGATTGCACATCGTGATCTGGTTCTGGATGTCGGCGGTGATGACGCCGCTGACGATGGACGCGAAGACGTTGTCCATCAGGCTTTTGAGTTCAATCACTTCGGCCAGGGTCTTGCGCAGCGACGAGAACAGCCGTGCGTTGTCGAGCGCGACGGCGGCCTGATTGGCGAAGGCGGTCAGCAGGTCCAGCTCGGTCTCGGAGAAGATGCCCGAGCGGATGCGATTGTCAGCGTAGATCACGCCGATCAGGTCGTTCTTCACCTTGAGCGGCACACACAGGATCGAGCGCAGGTTGAAGGCGATGATGCTTTCCTGGCCTGCCAGGCGTTGGTCATCCTGGGCATTGGTGGTGAGCATCGGCTCGCCCGATTCGATCACGCGCTGGATGACGGTGCGGCTGACGGTCAACTCGGAGGGGTTGATGGTCTCCTTGTCCCAATCGCGTGCCACATAGGTGACCATCTCGCCGTTGTCTTCGCGCAGCATGAGGAAGCCGCGCTCGGCGTGAGTCAGGCGCACGATGTTGTCCATCACGATGCGCAACACCTCTTCCAATTCCAGCGAAGAATTGACCACCTGGCCGATGTCGGCCAGCGCCGAGAGATTGCGGTGTTCCTTCTCGAAGACCTTGACCTGGTTGCCGATATATGTCAGCGTGGACTCGAGCGTGGTCAGCCCTTCGAGGGCGCTCTTCTCCACCCGTCCCTTCTCCACCAACTTGCGGATGTGGGCGGTCTGCTGGCCGAGGGCCAGGATCTGTTCGTAGACGGTGGTCGGGTGGGTCATTGGATTCATAAGGGGTTTATCCAAGTCGTTCGATTCGGCCACGGATGCCGTCCCAGAAGTCGGCCACGCGGGCACGCAGGGCAGTCCCCAGCAGGGACAGGGCCGCGCGGCGCGCATGGGCCATGTTCCCCGGGCGGCGGCTGAACAGTGCAGCCTGATGTTCTTCCAGCAGCGTATCTATCGAGAGATGCGCCGAAGGCAGGATTTCTTTCAGCAGGTTTGCGCGCTCACTGGGTGTGACGTACATCGGCTGGGGCTTACCCATCCAGCGCAGGCTGACGTTCACCGCGTGGAAGGAACGCTCGATGGAAGTCAATGCGTTCCAGCGTATCCAGCGGTCTACCCAATCGGGCGGGGTTGCACCGTTGCGGGCATAGGCCTTCGAGATGTAGACGGGCACAAGGTCCGCCAGACGGAAGCGCCGTTCCATGAACAGGAGCGCCCCGATGACCAGCACCCACAGGGCGATGAAGGTGGCGCGGCCGAGGGCGGTCTCGGCAAAGGGCGGAGCCTCGGTCACGCCGCTCTCGTCGATGCGCGGGTCGCGCTCGATGTCACGATTGGGGGTCGGCCTGGGGAGGATGCCCAGGTTGGCGGAGGGCGTGGGGGTGGGGCGCGGCGCGGCGGGACGATTGAGCGGGTCCTGATTGGCGGTCGGCTCGAACTCGACCCAGCCGATATTCGGGAAGTAAACCTCGGGCCAGGCGTGCGAGTCGGCACGGCGCACGGTGTAGGTCGTGCCGCGCTCGTCCAGCTCGCCCTGGGCGAATCCCACCACCATGCGAGCGGGGATGCCCAATGAGCGCAGCATCAACACATCTGCGCTGGCGTAGTACATGCAGAAGCCCTTCTTATAATCGAACAACACCCACAACAGCGGATCGGTCCCTTTGGGAGCGGGAGTCAGCGTGGTGGTGTACTTGATTTCTTTGCGCAGGTAAGCCGTGATGGCTTGCGCCTGGTCGTAGGGAGTCTGCGCGCCCGCTGTGATTTCCTGTGCCAGAGGCAGGAGTTTTTCCTTTACATCGTCGGGGACTTCAAGATAGCGGCGGGTCACCCAGTCGGGATAGGCCGCGCCCGCAGCGCGCAATTCCTGGATATTGGGATTCCTCACCAACGCGCGGACCTGGTAGCGGTCCCCAGCTGCGAGGGGCGGATCAGCAATCCAGGCGGAGATGTCCTGCGTGCCGTCGGAGTTCCGCGAGGCGAATAGGTCGCCCGGACGATTGACCCAGACCGCATCCGCTGGCGTGTACATCAGCCCCTGCTTCGACATCATCATGACGAAGGCAAAGCGCGTATCGGCTTTTTGTATCACGCTGGCAGAGATCGAGAGATTCTCTTCGCCGGGTTCGTAACTCTCCGGGAAGACGGTGCTGTTCCGCCACTGACCATCTTTGTAGGTATCGTATATTCGTCCGCGCCAGTAATAACGCGGCGGCTTGTCACTCACTTCGTCCATCGGGCGTGCGGTGAAGACGGGTGTGTCGCCCTGGGCGGCATTGCTCCCCAGCGCCAGGCTGGAGCCGTAGAAATCCCCGTTGCCGCTTGGGACCCTGTAGGGTGATTCGAGCGCGTCCACCGCGTTTTCCAGCCGTTCGCGGATGGGACGGGTGAAATCGGTCCAGGCCTTGCCCACAGATTTGAGGCTGGACAATGAGGCGGGCACCGACCAGGACACGAAGACCAGCACCGCCGCCATCACCAACAGACTGTTCGACAGGTCCTGCGTGGCTTCCGTTGTGACGAAGACCCGCCGCTGCGCCCAGGCTAGTTTATTGCGGTTGAGATATAGGCGTCCGAGCAGGAGCAGGGACAGGAAGACGTACAGGCCAAATCCCCAAATGCGCACGGGAATGTAGAAGTCGTAGATTTGGATGAGCAGCGCGATCAATCCGCCCGGCAGGATGGCAGCCAGATAATTCTCATGGCGGGCCAGCGCATAAGCCGAGGTGACGCTGACGATCCAGAATGCCAGCGAAACGAAGGCCACGAAGAAGATGCCGTCTTCCACGGGTTGGCGGGTCACAAACTGGACTGTCGAGAAACCCAGCCGTCCGCCGATGCTGGCTAGTCGTTCGAGGAAGGGTGCTTCGGCATCCACGGCCAGGGTCATCTGCCAGGGCAGAATCACCACCGAGTACAGAAGCGCCAGCCAGGTCACGGCGCGCCTGCTGAAGGTGCTGTAGCCGAGAGCCAGTCCCAGCACCACGCCGAAGGCACTCAGGGTTTGCGTGAAAAAGAGGAAAGGCGTCCAGTCGGTGATGACCAGCCGCGCCGCCGCAGTCTGCAACAGAAAAAAGAGAAGGATGGCGGAAGGCCAATCCCATGCGCGGCGGAGGGGAGCGGATGACGTCTGCATGCTTTGAGTGTACAATGAACAGGAAAGACCGTCAATTGCAAGGACCCATCACGGCATCATCAGGAGAGATGAATGGACTTCTTCATCCAGAACGGCATCGAGTGGATTGTGTGGATTCAAAGCCTGGGCGCCTGGCTCGAAGCGCTGATGAAGTTTTTTAGTTTCCTCGGTTCCGAGGAATTTTTTCTGCTTGCCATGCCGATCTTCTACTGGAGTATCAATACCGATCTGGGGATTC
>CALFXA010000004.1 GCA_937928015.1 uncultured Anaerolineales bacterium
CGCCGGTCGACGGGTTGCGCGTGAAGGCCACGCCCGTACCCGCGTCATCGCCCATGTTGCCGAAGACCATGGTCACGATGTTGACGGCGGTACCGAGGCTGTCAGAGATGCCGGTCGCCTTGCGGTAGTCGATGGCGCGCTTGCCCATCCAGGATTCGAACACGGCCTGGGTAGCCAGTTCCAACTGCTTGTACACATCCTGCGGGAAGTCGAAACCAACGTGCTTCTTGAAGACTTCCTTGAAGGTGGCAACCAACGCCATCCAGTCGTCAGCGGTCATCTCGGTATCGAGCTTGTAGCCCTTGCTGGCCTTGTACTCGGCCATCGGGTGCTCGAAGACCTCGTCGTCGAGGTTGAACACGGTGGTACCGAACATCTCGACCAGGCGGCGATAGGAATCCCACACGAAGCGCGGGTTGCCCGTCAGTTCGGTCAGGCCCTCGGCCACGGCATCGTTCAAACCGATGTTGAGGATGGTGTTCATCATGCCAGGCATGGAGAACTTGGCGCCCGAGCGGCAGGAGACCAACAGCGGATTCTTGGGATCGCCGAACGTCTTGCCGGTGGCCTTTTCCACCTTCTTCATCGAAGCGAGCTGCTGTTCCCATTGACCCTTCGGGAACTTGCCAGCCTTGCGGAACTCGTTGCAGGCTTCGGTGGTGACGGTGAAGCCGGGGGGCACGGGCACGCCGGCACGGGTCATGTCGGCCAGACCAGCGCCTTTGCCGCCCAACAGGGCGCGCACGCCTTCCCACGAACCAGCGTACTTCTCGGCAGCCTTCACTTCCTCGAACAAGTACACCCACTTCTTCGGGGTCGCGGCCGCCTTCTTGGCGGGTTTCTTTACAGCGACCTTTTTGACAGTCTTTTTGGTTTTAGTAACCACATGAACCTCCTTACAGGTTATGAAATCGATTTAATTGTGTGAATTTTACCACAAGGAATTTGGACAAAAGTGATGACTTTTACATACGATTGTCAGTAAGTTGGGTGCGACAACAAAGTAGAACCCGCTCACCTCCGCTGCTCCGGCCCGGTTTCATGACAATACATGGAATGAGAACAGGGCATCCGATTCTGGAAAGCGTCAACCAAAAAAGCCTCCTTCAAGACATCGTGCAACACAGATTCATGCTCTTCCATAAAGAGAGAAACAACAATCTGCGGAAGGAGTTGTTGAATGTTTGCCATTTTGCAAAGGATAACACATTTCCATGCATGCAACTGTTAACCCACTGCAAAGTAAAAAAAACAGTAAATCATGGATAATAGGGCCAGTGGAAAATACTATGCCTATCAACCTTTTGGTCATCGATGACGATAACGCCGTAACCGAATTGCTTTCCCTGCTGCTCAGGTCGCATGGGTATGATGTTACCGCGGTCAATAGCGGCCCCGAAGGCATCGCAGTGTTGCACGAGAAAAAAATCGACCTGGTCGTCCTCGACCTGATGATGCCAGACATGGACGGATGGGAAGTCTGCAAGGGTGTGCGCAGCTTCAGCAACGTCCCCATCATCATCCTCTCTGCGCTCAACGATCCCGGTATGATTGCCAGCATCCTCGATGCGGGCGCCGACGATTATCTCACCAAGCCCACGCCCAGCAGTGTACTGGTGGCGCACATCAAACAACTGGTGCGCCGCACAGCAACCGGGACTCTGCGGGCAACGGGCCCCTTTCATCCCACGTTAGGGACTCACCCCCTGCCCATCCATTAGCCTGAACCTTCAACCTGATCCCGTTAGAAAACGCGCCCGTCGAATTCGACGGGCGCGGGTGATTCTCATGCCAAAGTTTTAAGCGCTTCGGCCACGGCCTGCGGAGACTCCATCATCGGCAGGTGGCCCACATCGTGCAGGGTAAATAACTTCGCCTGCGGAACCGCCGCTTGCACCTCATGCGCGCGCTCGATGGGAATCAATATATCCGCATCGCCGTGAATAAGCGCAAGAGGTACATTAAGTTGGGACAACAGATCGGTCGAGTCGAGACGCTCGGCCATGGCGCGCAGCGCGCCGATCACACCCGCAGGGGTCTGCTGCTCGATCAAGGCACGGATGAAACCATGCAAGCTGACGTCGGCTGTCAGCTTGGGCGTCATGGCATCAGCCACGACACCGACGCCATTCTGAGCAACATTCTCGGCGGTCTTGTAACGGCCTTCGCGGGTTTCAGGTTTATCGGCCAATACTTGTGACGCCACCAGCCCCAGTTCGCGCACGCGCGCGGGATAGGCGCGGAAGAAAGCCAGCGCCACGTACCCGCCCATGGAATGTCCCGCCAACGCGGCCTGGGGGATGCCCAACTCGTCGAGTAGTTCGGCCAGGTCGGAGGCCATGTCAGCCAGGGTGTAGGAGTCGGTGAGAGAGGCCGAGGCGCCGAATCCGCGCAGATCGGGCAGGATCAGGTCGAAGGTCCCAGACAGGAGAGCGGCGGTTTCATCCCAGATGGAATGATCCAACGGGTAGCCGTGGATCAGCACCAACGGCGTCCCCTGCCCTTGTCGCGTATATGCCAGTTGCATGAGTCCTCACTTCCAGTTGACGGGGAGTTTCAATTTGCTGCCGAGCTTCGAGTAGTAATACACAAAACCGTTGTCACGGCCAAACTCGTACACACGGCGGGTGATGTCCACATCGGCCTTGCAATATTCGGCCACCTTGTCGAGTTCGCCATTGCGGAACCACTCCACGGATTGCACGCCGTCGGCGGTCTTGGTGGCGCCAAGGGTGGCTTTAGCCAGCGAGTCGAGGCTGAGGCGGAATCCCAGGGCCTTGAAGATGTCGGCCAGCATATCGGTGGAGCGGAAGGCGCGGAAGTTTTCTTGCGGGGCGTAGGGTTTGAGGACTTCGTAATCAAAGTTGAGGATATTGAAGCCCACCACGCGGTCGGCGGCCTTGAGCTCAGCCACCAGCGCGACGGCGTCTTTTTCCCAGTACACGGCGAAATCATTGCGCGCCGTGGACCAGGTGACGCCACAAGCCAGGCCTAATTGCGCCACGCCCGTGCGTCCACCGACATCTTCGAAGAGCTTTTGTGTTTCAAGATCAAAATAGACGATGTTCACTGTACCTCTCAATCATCATCCAGATGCGCTTTGGACGGCGCATTTTACATTTTCATTCAATAAGCAAAATATACGACAATGTTCTTCGACTTTAGGGCAAAAAACACAAATCCACTCAAGATGAATTGCGTTGCTCTTCGAGCCAGGACTTGCCAAAAGTCAGCGCTTCTTCCCGCGTGGAAACCTTGCCTGTGGCTTGCGCCTCGCGGATGGCTTCGAGTACACCACCCACCACGGGACCCGGCTTGAGGTCCAGGGCGCTCATCAGGTCGTGACCATCCAACAGGCGCGGCGGAGCAATGGTCTCTTCGGGTTTCTCGAAATAGTTTTCGAGCAGGATGCGGGCCACGTCCAGCGCGGCGCTCCAGGTCTCCTGCTTGAGGTTGGGACCGTGCGTACCGCGCAGGTCGGCCAGCCCGAGCAGGACCAACTCCACGCCCGCGGGTCCGCTCTCGCGGAAGAAGCGATAGATGGAGCGGCGCGACGGGGATTTTCCCTCGCCCTCCATGCGGCTGGTATGGAAGTGGAAACGCATGTGATTCTTGATGACGATCCGCAGACGGTTCACCTCGTCGTTGCTAAGGTGGAAGGCCAGGGCGCGCTCAGCGGCGACCTCTGCGCCCTGCTCGTCGTGGTCGAAGAAACGGACGCGACCGCTTTCCTCCACGGTGCGAGTCTGCGGCTTGCACACATCGTGATACAACGCAACCAGGAAGAGCAGTCCGCGCACGGAGCGGTCGGTGGTGAGCGGCGTGTCGAAGTGGCGGGCAATCTGCTCGCGGTAGCGGCCGATGCGTAGCGTCAGGAGTCCTGTGTACAGGTCGTTGGTGGCGTCGGCGCTGTAGCCCACCGCTAGCGCGGATAGGATGTCCGCCAGACTTTGCAGGACGACCAGGGTATGGGACCACACGTCGTGGATGTGCGGTGCGGACTGCTCCACGCCTTTCAGGGCGGTCAACTCGGGCAGGAAATACGGCAGGACGCCCAACATCTCCAGCGCGCGGATGGATGCGTCGGGCTTGGGACCGTCGAAAATCTTGAACAATTCGTCGCGCTGACGTTCCACCGAGGCCCGACCCAACAGCGGTGTGGCCTGCTTCATCCACTCGCGCGTGGACTTGTCGATCTGGAAACTGAAGGCGGCAGCCTGGCGGATTCCGCGCAACACGCGGATGGGGTCATTGCTCAGCGAGTTCGGCGAGCAGGCGCGGATACGCCTGGCGCGCAGGTCCGCGGCACCCTCCAATGGGTCGAGGATGGCGTTTTCGCGCAGGTCATACGCCAGAGCGTTGATTGTGAAGTCGCGGTCGCGCAAGTCGTCTTCCAGGGTCTTGCCGCGGAAGGAGGCGAAGTCGAGGTAGGTGCGTGTTCCATCTTCGGCGGTGTGGATGACGCGGCCCGTATCATGCTCCTCGTCAAGAGTCACGTAATCCGCGCCGAGGGCGTTGGCCACCTTGCGAGCCAGCGGAATGGCCTGAGCGGGGACGGTGAAATCAAGATCGTGGGAGACGCGTCCCAACAGCATGTCACGTACCGCCCCACCGACCAGATAAATTTCCTGGTCGGGCAGCACAGCGCGGACCTGGTCCACCAACGGCGAGAACATCAATTCGACGGGCATATAAATAATCTCAGGGCTTTCCTTGTGACGGGCGGAGAGGGCGGCGCGGCGAGCCAGCTCGGGCGTGCCGCCCTGGGCGATGATGCGTCCATGCAGGCGGGCCACCCAACGTCCCGCGTAGGCTGATCGATCCTTTTCGTCTCCCATCCTGCGACTCCCCTTTCATGAGTTTACGCGGGCGGTTTGTACTTGTCGAGATCCACGACACCGACGAAGCGTAGGTTGCGATAGTATTCGTCCAGGTCGAGGCCGTAGCCGAAGACGAACTTGTTGGCGATCTCGAACCCGCAATAGTGGATCGGGATGTAGGCCTCGCGGCGCGAGGGCTTGTCGAGCAGGGCGCAGACCTTGAGCGACCTGGGCTGACGCGTACCCAACAGGTTCAGCACCGAGGCGATGGTGTGGCCGCTGTCGATGATGTCTTCGACCAGCAACACGTCCTTGCCGCGGATGTCCATCTGCAGGTCGAGGGTCACACGCGCGGTTCCGCTCGATTCGCGTTTGCCCGCTCCATACGAGGAGACGGCCATGAAGTCCATCATGTGAGGGACGGTGATGTTGCGGCTCAGGTCAACCATGAAGGGCACGCCGCCGCGCAGGATGCAGATGAGCAGCAGGTCGGCACCGGCATAGTCCGCGCTGATCTGTTGTCCCAGTTCGGCGACGCGTGCCTGGAGCTTGTCCGCATCGATCAGGATTTCGGAGAGGAGGTCTTGGTAATTTTGCATTTTCTTCAACTATTTTCTTGGGCTATACGATCTGGCCCAGCATAAAATTTGAGCAACCCACAACGTTCACAACGGTAGGCTAAGATGTAGTGCTGCCGCTTTCCTTTTGTCTTCACCCATCCCAAAAGGTTTCTTTCCAAATTTCCTTCCAGCCAAAATGCTCTATCTTCTATATGCCCCAAAGCATCCAGCTCGGCCACAACATGTCCCTTTTCCATTTTTCCACCGCATTCATTGCAAGTCATGTTTCTGGTCATGGAAGTACCTTTTCGCTCCTGCTGCCGCTGAGGATGGGGCTATAGCAAATGATTAACGCGGGACTTCGCCCCACTAACGTGGGACTTCGTGATGAACGCGACAGCGGGCCTCATACAACTCGGAGGCACCAACAATCACAACGGGATCATCATAGCGGGCAGGCTTGCCGTTGACCAGGCGTTGGGTACGCGAGGCTTCGTCGCCGCAGACCATGCAGATGGCGTGCAGTTTATCCACACGCTCGGCCACGGCCATCAGACGCGGCATCGGGCCGAAGGGCTCGCCGCGGAAGTCCATGTCCAGGCCTGCCAGGATCACGCGGATTCCCCGCTCGGCCAGGGTGCGGGATACTTCCACGACTTCAGGATCGAAGAATTGGGCTTCGTCGATGCCGACCACGGTGGTGTCGGCGTCCATGCGGGTGAAGATGTCCTGTGCGTTTTGAATCGGGATGGCGTCGAAATCGGCGCCCGCATGTGAGGTCACCTTCTCGACGGCGTAGCGCACGTCAATGGCGGGCTTGAAGACCTGGACCTTCTGTTTGGCAATGGTGGCGCGCACCAGGCGGCGGATCAACTCGTCCGTCTTGCCGCTGAACATGGAACCGCAGACGACTTCGATGGAACCGTGGGTATGTCTCATGAGTCCTTTTCTCGCTTGCGAGGATGATTTGCGATGGTTCTATTATAGCAAACAGGCAGACGTTTTCACGTCTGCCTGTCGTTTTACCAGAAAAGGGAAGCTTACGCCGCAGCGGGAGCTTCGGGAAGTTCGTAACCGAGAGCGCGGAGCTTCTTCTTGGCCGCGGTCAGCGAGGACTGGCCGAAGCCAGCGATCGCCAGGATGGCCTCGTCGCCTTCGCCGAGTTTCGCCAGGAGTTGGTTGACCGTAGCGATGCCTTCCTTCTTGAGGGCCTCGGTGGCGCGGGCGGCCAGGCCGAGATCTTCGACGGTGCGTTCGGGAGCGGCCTTGGCGGCTTCGCGGGCCTGCTGGGCATCGACATGGGTCTGGCGGGCCTGGAGCTTCTTATAGAAGCGGTCCACCTGGCCTTCGATGTCGATGATGCGGGCGGCTTCGCCGCTGAAGAACGGGTGGCAGTTCGAGCACACGTCCACGCGCAGTTCCTTGCGGGTCGAGCCCGTGGTCCAGGTCTTGCCGCAGGAGGCGCAAGTGACCTTGGCGTCGGGATAGTAGGTGGGATGAATCTTTTCTCTCATCGTAAAGTTCCTATTCCGCCGGGGTCTCGGGCACAACGTTGACGCGTTTGCGGCCGTGGATGATGTCGAACATCACCACGCCGTCAGCGGTGGCGAACAGGGTGTCATCCTTGCCCACCAGCACGTTCAGGCCGGGTTTGATCTTCGTGCCGCGCTGGCGAACAAGGATGTTGCCAGAGAGCACGAACTGACCAGCGTAGCGCTTCACGCCCAGGCGCTGGGAATTGCTGTCTCGTCCGTTGCGGCTTGAACCGCCGCCTTTTTTATGAGCCATTTCTACCTCTCACATTCCTACTTTTTCTTGTCGCTGGAGGTCTTCTTCGCAGCGGGTTTCTTCTCGGCGGTTGCCTTCTTGGCCGCGGGTTTCTTCTCCGTGGTCTTGGCGGCAGCGGGCTTCTTCTCAGCAGTGGCCTTCTTCGCCGCGGGTTTCTTGGCGGGCTTCTCAGCCACTTCCTCGACGGCGGCAACGGCTTCCACTTCAGCAGCCTTCTTGGCCTTGGGGGCCTTCTCGACCTTGCGCTCCTCGCCTTCCTTGCCGATGAAGTCGACCATCAGGCGGGTGTACTGGTGGCGATGGCCACCGCGCACACGGATGCGCTTCTTCGGGCGGTACTTGAAGGAAAGAACCTTGGGGCCTTTGACGTGAGCCAGCACCGTGGCCTTGACCAGGATGCCGCTGACGGTTGGGGCGCCAACCAAAACCTCATCCCCATCCGACATAAGCAGGACGGGCAGGTCGAGCTTGGCACCCGCTTCCACGGGCAGGCGGTCCACGTCCAGGGTGCCGCCTTCGACGGCGCGATATTGCTTGCCGCCGCTTTCAACGATCGCGTATCTCATTGTTTTTGACTCTCCAGTCATTCACTTCGCCGTGTGCCTGCGGGTTTCTTGCGACCCTTTGATTCATCTGGGGTGAACCTGCGCCTGCGAACGGGGAAGCTGGGATATACAAGCATTCGCCTCAGCAACACCAACTGCTGAGGCAGAAGCGGGCGGTATTATACTACGAGCGCGGCAGCCATGTCAACGGGCGGGACACGCCAATTTAACGGGAGCAGGCCGAAGGTTCAAGGCATTTCACCGCCCAATGCGGAGTCGGCGCTATTTGGGCAGGATTCCCGTGATGGCGCGGGTCACCGCCTGAAGCTCGCCTGCGTGTCCCTTGATCTTCGAGACGTCGCCGCTACGCAGGCCGCCCTGTACGTCGGTGATGGTCTTGGCGGTCGAGGTCTGGTTGTCGATGATCTTCTGGGTCATGCTCTCCAGGTTGACCAGCATGTCGATGATGTTCTTGGGTATGATGGGCAGGTTCTTGACGATGGGCAGCAGCACGTCGAGGATGGAGTTGGCGATGCCCGCATACTTGACCGTGAGCGTGTGCAACGATCCGATGGAGTTGGTCAGTTCGAGGGCCACTTCCTGGATGGCGTCGATCATGTCCTTGTGTTCCTGGATCATGCGGCCGATGTCGTTGAGCGAGTCGGTCAGCTTGTCCGAGAATTTGACGTAGGAAACCTGACCTGCAGATGTACTGACATTGGAAAGACCGGAACGGCCAGAAGGTTGGGTGGGCATGGAATACCTCCGAGTGGAATTTCAGTAACTATACATTGAAACCGCCTGGTCCACAATGGCGATTGACAAACTCCATTACCTCGTATATGCTGAAAACATCTTGACCGAAAAGGAGTTGCCATGAAATTCCCTGAATGGAAATGGGAGCACGTGCAACGCGGATTATTATGGGTTGCGCTTCCCCTGCTGTTGGGCATCCTGGTGGCGGTGTCCTTCATCCCCAAACCCGTGGTGGGCATCATCCGCCTGGATGATGCGATCTACTCCTCCACCGCCAGCGACTTGCTGGCCCAGATCGAGTACGCGCGCGAACATGCCGAGGTCAAGGCCGTGGTGCTGGTGTTGAACAGCCCGGGCGGCACGGTGGTGGATACGGAAGCGGTCTACATGGAATTGGAACGCCTGCGCGCCGAGAAGCCTGTGGTGGCCTCGGTCAATGGGATGGCCGCCAGTGGAGCCTACTACCTGGCCGTCGGCACGGATTACATCTACGCCAAGCCGACCTCGGAGGTGGGCAACGTGGGCGTGATCGGCTATCTGCCGCCGAGTCCCTTTCTTTATGAGGACGTCATCTCGACAGGGCCGTACAAGCTTTGGGGCTCGCCGCGCGACGCCTATTTACGCGAGATCGACATGATCAAGGGCGTCTTCTTCGACGCCGTGCAGAAGGGCCGCGGCGATGCGCTCAAAGTGGGTCCCGAGACCGTCCTGCGCGGACAGTTGTGGACGGGCGTGGAAGCCACGCAACTCGGCATCATCGACGAGATTGGCACCGATAGCGATGCCATCCAGAAGGCGGCGGACATGGCCCATTTGTGGAATTTCGACTCTGCCAGCCTGTACGACCTGGCAGGACTCCAGACCGCCTATTCGAACCTGTTCTTCCAGACCAACAGTGACGGCGTGAGCCTGCCCTACCCTGCCGAACCAGGTCTGTATCTGCTCTTCATCCCGTCTCTGCCTGCGGCGGAAAAATAGGAGGCTGACATGAAACGCACATGGTATGGGATCGCCCTGGTCGCCTTCCTGCTTCCGATCATCGCGCGCGGGCTGTGGTACTTCCCCGGCTATTCGACTCGGCCTGAGGTCAAGACACCCGATTACACCTCGATGAAGAAACCAGTCGCGCCACTGCAAACACCGAATGCGGCCGCGCCCGTCAGCCAGATGGGCGGCGTGGTAGTCTTCGACTCGATGCACGCCAACCAGTATCAACAGGGTGAAATTCAGTCCCTGACCGAGGACCTGAATCTGCGCGGCGCGCGCGTGGAATATGACATGGATTACGGGACGCTCGAAGCGCGTCTGCGCTACGCCAGCGCCTACGTCATCATCGCGCCGAACGCCTACTTCTCCAGCGACGAGATTCGCATCCTGACGGGCTTCGTCGAGCGCGGCGGACGGCTGGTCGTCTTCACGGATGCCACACGCGGCACGCTGATGTACGACTACAACACGGGCAATGAGACCCAGTTCGCCGACAGCAACGTCATCAATCCGCTGCTGGCCTCGTTCGGCATCACGGTCAACAACGACTATCTCTACAACCTGGTCGAGAACGAAGGTAACTTCCGCAACGTGTACTTCGATCAGTTCGGCAAGGACACGCTGTCCATCGGACTGAAGCGGGTGGCGCTCTACGGGGCGCACTCGGTCAAAACGGACTCGGGGCAGATTCTGCTTTCGAGCGGCAACCAGACTTTCTCGTCGCTGACCGACGCGCACAATCCGCTCGAAGGCGGAGCCGCCCTCAGCGCGGATGGCAATGTCCTGGTCTTCGGCGATTTCACCTTCCTTAACACGCCCTACAACGAAGTGGCCGACAACTCCACGTTGATCGCCAACATCGCGGATTTCCTGTTGGGTGGCACGCGCAAGGCGGAACTGGCCAACTTCCCCTTCGTCTTCAACAGCAAGACCGTCCAGGTGCTGCCGACCTCCGAGGTGCAGATGACCGCCGAGATGGTGGGCGCGCTCGGGCGCATGCAGTCGTCCCTGCACTTCCTCAACGTCGACCTCAAGATGGTGGAGGAGGCTCCCCGCTCGGGCGACCTGCTCGTGCTCGGGACCTTCGCCCAAAGCGACGACCTGACTCCCTTCCTGAAAGGCTTCAACCTGACGGCCGAGGACTTCTCCTCTTATATCGAGGTGCCTGGTTTCGGCAAGGTCGGGCGGACGGGTAACGGTCTGTTGCTCTTCAAGACGAGCGAGCAGGGCAATACGCTGGTCCTATTGGCCGATACCACCGACGACGTCACGACCCTGCTCGACACGCTCAGCAGCGGGCTGTACGGCTGTGTGGTCCAGGGCGACATCGGCGTGTGTAGCATCGGCTATGGCGGCAGCTTCTCGGACGGCTCGTCGGGCAGTGATTATTATTACGACGCCACCCCGACCCCCTACGCACCCGAGGGAGAAGGCGTCCCCACTCCCACGGCTGCGGGATAAGACCATCCTATGTCCCATCGGAGTAATTCCCGATGGGACTTTGATTCCACACTTGAGAGGTATCCATGAGCACACACACTGAACTTGGTTCTGTCCCCGGCTATCTGGCCAAACCCGTCGGGACGGGTCCCTGGCCCGCCGTGATCGTCATCCAGGAATGGTGGGGCCTCGACGCCCAAACCCAGTCCATCGCGGACCGCTTCGCCGCGCAAGGCTACCTGGCCTTCTCCCCCGACCTGTATCACGGCGAACTGGCCGCCCTGGGCGACGGCGAAAAAGCCATGACCCTGGTGCAGAAATACGCCCCAGGCGCGCCCGCCGAACTGGAAAAGCTGTACGACGCGCTCAAGTCCCATCCAGATTGCACGGGCAAGGTCGGCTCGGTGGGATTCTGCTTCGGCGGACGCATGTCGCTGGCACTCGGGCTGCGCCGCCCCGTGGACGCCGTCTGCACCTTCTACGGCGGACAGATGCAGGTCCTCTTCGAACAGATGCGCACGAACTTCCACGCGCCCGTGCTCGGCTTGTTCGGCGATGCGGATGTCTCGATCCCCGCGGGCACGGTGCAGGAATTCGATCAACTGCTGGGCGAGATTGGCGTGGAGCACGAGGTCATCATGTACCCGGATTCGGGTCATGCCTTCTTCCGCGACAGCGACCCGAACGTGTACAAACCCGAAGCCGCCCGGGATGCCTGGGAACGGGTAAAGAATTTCTTCGCGAAACATCTCAACTAGAACGTCCACATCCAGCGCAAAGGCGCAAAGACGCGAGGTTTTCTCCGGGCGTCTTTGCGTCCTTGCGTTTTGCGCCCGTTCGAAAGTCTGTTGCCGCTTTTTTGTGGGAAAATAGAAGCATGGACCCAACGCCCGACCAACTCGCCATCGCCCAGGCCCCGTTAAACGCGAAGACCTTTCTCTGCGGCTATGCGGGCACGGGCAAGACCTCGGCGGCGGTGGAGCGGATGAAGTATCTGCTGTCCCAGGGCGTGCGCGCCGACTCGATCCTGCTGCTCGCGCCGCAGCGCTCCCTGCACGAACCCTATCTCGAAAACCTGTACCTCGACCCGTACACGGGCGGCGAGGTGACTCCCGCCACGCTGGGCGGCCTGGCTCGCCGCATGGTGGACCTGTTCTGGCCGCTGGCTGCCGAGGCGGGCGGCTTCGCCCGTCCCGATCTGCCGCCCGTCTTCCTGACCCTCGAGACCGCGCAATACTACATGGCGCATCTCGTCCGCCCCTTGCTCGACCAGGGCTTCTTCGAATCGGTCACCATCGACCGCAACCGCCTGTACTCACAGATCCTCGACAACCTGAACAAGTCGGCGGTGATCGGCTTTCCGCACACCGAGATCGGCACGCGGCTGGATGCGGCTTACGTGGGCGAGCCTGCCCAGCGTCGCGTGTATGCCGACGCGCAGGAATGCGCCAACCGCTTCCGCGCCTACTGCCTGGAAAACAACCTGCTGGATTTCTCGCTTCAATTGGAAGTCTTCGCGAACGTGCTTTGGCCACAACCGCCCGTCCGCGAGTACCTGGCCCGCACCTACCGCCACCTGATCTACGACAACGTCGAGGAAGACGGTCCGCGCGCGCACGACCTGATACGCGATTGGCTGGCGGACTTCGACTCCGCGCTGCTGATCTACGACGAGGGCGGCGGTTTCCGCTACTTCCTCGGCGCGGACATGAGCACGGGCCTCGCCCTGCGCGAGCTATGCGACCAGCAGGTCGTCTTCGAGCAATCCTTCGTGATGAGTCCGCCCATTGCGGACCTGAGCGCTCACCTGCCCCACGCCATCGCCCCGAGCCTGTCCCCGCCGCCCAGCACGGACTCCACGGGCGTCGAGGCGCTGCACATCATCCAGTCGCATTTCTATCCCGAAATGCTGGACGCGGTGGCGGGCGAGGTCAGGCAACTGCTGGACGGCGGCCTGCCGCCTTCGGAGGTTGTCATCCTCGCGCCCTATCTTTCGGATGCGCTGCGTTTCTCGCTCACGCACCGCCTCGAAACGCTGGGCATCCCGTGGCGCTCGCATCGTCCCTCGCGCTCCCTGCGCGACGAACCCGCCAGCCAAGCCCTGTTGACCCTGGCGGCTCTGGCACATCCGCACTGGGAGATTCGCCCGCCTAAATTCGACGTGGCCTACGCCCTGATGCAGGCCATCGACGGCCTGGACCTGATCCGCGCGCAGTTGCTGACGGAGATCGTCTACCGCCCGCGCGAGCTGGCGCTCGCTCCGTTTGACGGGATCAAGCCCGAGGTCCAGGAACGCATCACCTTCTCGCTTGGGCTGAGTTACTCCATCCTGCGCGACTGGCTGCTGGCCCAGCGCGAGGCAGAGCCGCTTCCGCTCGATCATTTCCTGCGTAAACTATTTGGCGAAGTCTTGTCGCAGCCTGGCTTTGGCTACCACGCGGACTTCGACCGCGTGCGCGTGGCCGCCAGCCTGATCGAGTCGTTCCGAAAGTTCCGCATCGCATTGGACCCGACGGGTTCCACAAATCTATCGGGGCTTGGAAAAGAATACATCGCCATGCTGCAAGACGGCGTGATCGCCGCCTCGTACGTGGAGGCTTGGAAGCAGCAGGTCACCGACGCGGTGCTGGTGGCGCCTGCCCACACCTTCCTGCTGATGAACCGTCCCGCCGCTGTGCAGTTCTGGCTGGACCCTGGATCGAGCGGCTGGTACGAGCGCCTGGCCCAGCCATTGACTCATCCCTACGTGCTGGCGCGGGCCTGGCCCTTCGGCCAAGCCTGGACCGATGCCGACGAGGTCAACGCCTCGCAGGAATCCATGTCGCGGCTGATCGGCGGCCTGCTGAGGCGCTGCCGGGAGCGGGTCTACCTCGGGCTGGCCGAACTCGGCGAAAGCGGATTCGAACAGCGCGGCGAGTTGCTGCGCGCCTTCCAAAAAGTCTTGCAGGAACAGTCCTCCTAACCATGCGGAAACAAACGCTCGTTACCATCCTGATCGCATTGATGTTCGTGCTGGCCGTCGACCTGCGCCTTGCCAGCTTCCCCAAACAGAACCTGGACACACGCGGCTACCTGAACTGGTACAGCCAGATCGAGACGCGCGGCTTTGCCGCCCTGGCTGACGATTTTTCGGTGTACACGCCGCCCTATCTATACCTGTTGTGGTTGGCCACGCTGGTCAGGGGCGTCGTCCCGCCGCTGACGGCCATCAAGTTGATTCCCGTCCTCTTCGACGCGTTGAGCGCGTTCGCGGTCTACAAGCTGGTGCGGCTAAAATTTCCACAGGGGCAAGTCCCCTGGATGGCGGCGGCAGGATTCCTGCTGCTGCCCACGGTTCTGGCCAACAGCGCGTACTGGGGCCAGATCGACTCGCTTTACACGAGCTTCCTGCTCCTGTGCGTCTACCTCCTGCTGACGGAGCGCCCCGCGCCCGCCATGTTCATGCTGGGGCTGTCGCTCTCGGTCAAGGCTCAGGCGGTCTTCCTGTTCCCCTTCCTGGCGGTGCTGTTCTTCAAGAAGCGCATCCCCTGGCCGACCCTGCTGATCCCACCGCTGGTGTTCGTGGTCAGCATCCTGCCCGCCATCTGGGCGGGACGCCCGTTCATGGAAGCCCTGACCATCTATCTTTCACAAACGGGCGAATTCCCCCAACTGGCCATGCATGCACCCAACCTGTATTCGCTGCTGGTGGGACATCCCAGATGGGTGCAGGTCATTTACTACGGCGGATTGATCTCAGCCGCGCTTTTCATCGCCGCCTGGACCTTCTTCTATGCCCGCCGCCGCTTCGCGCTGACCCCGAGGCTGATTCTGCTCACGGCCCTTATGTCGGCCGCTATCGTGCCCTTCGTGCTCCCCAAGATGCACGACCGCTATTTCTACCCTGTCGACAATCTCTCGTACGTGTTGACTTTTTTCGCGCCGTCTTACTGGTACGTGGCGCTCGGCTACCAGATCATCTCGGGACTGGCCTATTTCATCTTCCTGAACAGTGTCGGGGACGTACAAAATCGCATGTTATTGACGATTTCCGTGCTGCTCAACACAGGGATGGTCGCGCACCTGCTCATCCGCCAATGGCTGGAGACGAGGCCCGAGTCCCCCGTCCACTGAGGTTCAGACGGGACGCATGTCTCGCCTGGATTTGGAGGTTCCCATGAAAAAAATCGAACGGTTCGTTCTTTTATCGGTTCTGCTGACATTCGCTTTACTGGCGGCATCCTGCAGCGCCCTGCCAGGCCCCATCTCCACCCCCACCCTGTCTCAGGGGATGTCCGATTTCATCAACGCGCAGATGACCGTCATCGCCACCGACCTTCCCAGGCCGACCGCCACCCCCAACGGTGACCTCGGCTGGGGGAACATCCAGGGCAAGGTCACGGATTCGACCACATACCTGCCCATCGTCGGCGCGAAGATTACCTGTCGGCACTTCTCGGTCACGTCCACCGCGCCGTGCAATGCCAGCGTCCTCACCGGCATGGACGGCAGGTACATCTTCCCCAACGTGTACTTCGTGGACGGTGACTACTTCGAGTTGAAAGTGCAGGCCCCGGGCTACATTGATCAGACCGTTTACATCAACACCGTCCGCACGCCCAACCCCGTGGTGGACGTCCGTCTGGCCGTGATCGCCACCGCGACGCCGCAGATCGTCTGCACCCAGCCCGCCTGCGGTCCGCACGATGTGTTGATTTGCGATCAGGGAAATTGCATCGGCGGCTGCGGATTCGTGTGCGCCACGCCCGTTGTGATCTGCACACCGCCGTTGTGCGCCATCGGCACGAACGAGGCGTACACCTGCTCGGGTACCGCCTGCCCGGGTGGCTGCGGGACGACCTGCGCCACGTACACGCCTGCGCCGTAAAATTTTGAACATGCCAACATTGATCTTTTTTCAGACCGTAGACGATGGACCGTGGACCGTTCCTTTCCACCGTCCATCGTCCACCGTCCACGGCTCACAATGATGAATTTCCTTCCCCGTCCCTCTCAACAGAACATCCTCCGTTACCGCGGCGGACTACTCGGCATTGCCGCCGTGCCAGGCGCGGGCAAGACGCACATCCTGTCGGCGCTGGCGGCGCAGATCATCGCGGAGGGCGGCTTGCAGGATGGGCAGGAAGTGCTGATCGTCACGCTGGTCAACTCGGCGGTGGACAACTTCGAGGCGCGCATCCGCCGCTTCTTCGAGAATCCGCTACAGGCCCTGTACAAATATCGCGTCCGCACCCTGCACGGACTGGCGCACGACCTGGTGCGTGAGAAACCCGCCAGCGTGGGACTCGAAACCCAGTTCAGCATCATCGACGAGCGTGAGGCGGGTTTCATCCGCCGCGAGGCGGTCAACGCCTGGCTGGCCTCGCACACGCTGGACGAGTACCTCGACCCCGCGCTGGACGAATCGCGCCGTGAGTGGGTCCGCCGCCAGCAACTGCCCGACATGGTCGACTCGCTGGCGAACGCCTTCATCCGCTCGGCCAAGGACCGACTGCTCACGCCCGAGCAACTGCGTTCCCTGCTGGATGCCTCCCCCGCCCCGCTGCCGCTGGCCGAACTCGGCTGGAGCATCTACGCCGACTATCAGCGCGCGCTGGCCTATCGCGGCGCGGTCGACTTCGACGACCTGATCCGCCTGGCGCTGACCCTGCTCGAACACGACGAGGAATTCCTCGAACGGCTGCGCTTCCGTTACCCCTACATTTTGGAAGACGAGGCCCAGGACTCGAGCCTCTCCCAACAGCGGATTCTGGGTCTGCTGTCTGGCGCTACGCCCCCCTCGTCTTCTGGGAGCGGGTGGGGGGTCGGGAACTGGGTGCGCGTCGGCGACCCGAACCAGGCCATTTTCGAGACTTTCACCACCGCCGACCCCGACCTGCTGCGCGACTTCATCCGCACCAACCCCAACGCGGATATGCCCGAGTCGGGCCGCTCGCAGCCGTCGGTCATCGCCCTGGCCAACCACCTGATCGACTGGGTCATGCAGTCGCATCCCGAGCCCCTCGCGCGGACGGCGCTCTCGCTGCCGCACATCCAGCCCGTGCCCGAGGGCTACCAGCCTGTCAACCCACCGGACCAACCCGAGGCGGTGCGCTTCATCGACAAGAAGTTCACGCCCGAAGAGGAACTCGAAGCCGTGGCCAAGTCGGTCAAGAGCTACGTCGACTCGCTGGCCGACCTGCCCGACGAGCAAAAGCCGACCATCGCCGTGCTGGTGCCGCGCAACAACCGCGGCATCGAGGTTATCGAGGCGCTCAAGAAGCGCGGGGTCGAAACCATCGAGCTGATCTCGTCCACGTCCAACACGCGCGCGGCGGCGGGATCGCTAAACTACCTGCTCTCTTACCTCGCGGACCCGCAGTCGGCGCGCAAGCTGGCCAAGGCCTACGAGGTCTGGCGGCGGGACTGGCGCTCGGACGCCGAGAAGATGGAGTTGGTCAAGGCCACCATCGACGTTATCCGCCGCATCGGTGAGGTGGAGACCTTCGTCGCGCCTGCCACCCTCTCAGGGAGAGGGTCAGGGGTGAATGTGGATTGGTTGGCGCTGTTGAGCGAGTCCGAGTCGGAGCAGGTGCTGCAAGAGTTGGCCGACTTCCGCGTCAACGTGGGACGCTGGCTGAACGCGGTCACGCTGCCCATCGACCAGTTGATCCTGACCCTGGCGCAGGATATCTTCAGCGACGCCTCGGACCTGGCGCTGGCGCACAAGCTGGCGCTGGTGCTGCGTAAGGCCACCGCGGACCACGGCGACTGGCGCCTGCCCGAGCTGACCTCGGAGCTGGCCGTCATCGCCAAGAACGAACGCCGCTTCATCGGCTTCTCGTCCGATGACTCGGGCTTCGACCCCGAGCGGCATCGCGGCAAGGTGGTCGTGACCACCCTGCACAAGGCCAAGGGCCTCGAATGGGACCGCGTGTACATTATGTCGGCCAACAACTACGATTTCCCCGCGAACCTGCCCGGCGACCGCTTCATCTCGGAGAAGTGGTTCGTGCGCGGTGGGCTGAACCTGGAAGCCGAAGCCCTGGCCCAGTTGACCGCGCTCGAGTCGAACGGCGAATTCGACTGGTACGAGGAGGGCGCGGCCACCCAGGAATCGCGCCTGGGCTACGTCAAGGAACGCCTGCGCCTGCTGTACGTGGGCCTGACCCGCGCCAAACGCGACCTGATCGTCACCTGGAATTCAGGCCGCCAGGGCGACGCCACGCCCAGCCTGGCCCTGTCCGAGTTGATGGGGTGGCGGGAGGGGAAGGGGTGAAAATTCAACATTGTCGGTTTTATTGTAATGATCGCACAGTTTACATAATGAGCTATAATTTGCACAGATACTTGAATCGTACGTAGTACTCTGTTAATAAAAAAGCTGTATTAAGTACACAAGGAAGAAATAGTATGGACAATACATATTATGCCATTCTAATAGGAATCAATGAATATCAAGACGAACAACTTCCTAGTTTAAAATGGGCAGAGAAAGATTGCGACGATATATTTAGTGTATTAACCAATAGAGAACATGGACTATTTTTTCCCGAAAATATAATAAATTTAAAGGGGGCAGAGGCGACACTTGAAAATGTACAACATAAACTTTTTACGCAAATAGTTCAAAACAGAACAAAAAGCGACACAGTCCTAGTCTATATTTCTGGGCATGCATTCCCCATCCCATACCAAAATCGAATATATCTAGCTACACATGAAACAAAAATTGAATCCATCAAACAAAATCCACTAAAAGGGCTGTGGATGTACCAGTTACACGATGAATTCTTCAAGAGATCAGAGGCGAAGAATCTAATTTTCATATTAGACACATGCTATAGCGGTTCGCTCTTACCGCAATCAACAAAGGGAGGAAAAATAAAGGCGGCATTAGTAGATGAAACATTTTACGCATCAGGAACTGGAAAAATTGCGATTGTCTCATCACCTCCGGAAGGTTTGTCTCGTGAAGATGATCATTACCAAAATAGTGTCTTTACATATTTCTTAAAAAAGGGATTGGCAGGAGAAGCTACTGAGCCAGAAAACGGCGAAGTTACCATTGATAGTTTGCTTGCTTACATACGGCGTGAGGTTCCGCCAGATCAACCTACGGGAAGATACGGAAATGACTATGGGCGAATAGTACTATCGCGGTCACATAACCCCCAAAAAGAAGTTGGATTTCAAAAGAGTTATCCTGAATTTGAACTTTCAAAAGAAATTTTTTATAAATCGAATTTTTCTCCGCTTCGAAGCAATTTAGAAAGCTACCAAAGCTTAATTGACAAGTTGGTGGTTACTCTTGCCGAAAAGAGCCAAGATGAGATTGATGTAGCAACCCGTATCATTAATGCCATTAGGCTATCATCAGAAGCAAAAGCAACCCTGCTTTTAAGAAAAGATTTGGAC
Source organism: uncultured Anaerolineales bacterium (assembly GCA_937928015.1). Lineage (GTDB taxonomy): Bacteria > Chloroflexota > Anaerolineae > Anaerolineales > Villigracilaceae > JACPVF01. Next base: position 19,294 of record CALFXA010000004.1, read on the forward strand.
GATTGGATAGTCAAAGCAATCAGTATCGATAATGATGCCACTATAAATATTGATGAATACGTTTCAACCGCGCTATCGGCTAGCCTGCGAAACAATGCTTTGGGTCCAGAAATAAGCGGTGTATTTAAAAAAACGACCAGTGAAGTCAATGGACAAAGATTGGTCGCAATCCCTCTTCGTAAAACGTATCCTTTTGAAATTTTAGTAATCTGCGACACCGAAAATGAATTGGTTGAAAACGATATATATGCTGAAATTCTAATCGGAGTGTACAATACAACATATAGCTTTTCGTCAATGCCTGATGCATTAATAATAGAATCGGAAATCTACGACCATTTAAAATTATTATACAAATTTGTACCTATATCTTTCTACAATCATCGTTTTGAACTATTTACTAACAGGCTCCATGCCAAAAACATTTCTGTTTTATTCCAGCCCATATTTAAGTTTGGAGTTGGCGAAATAAGTATCAGCGGATTTGAAGCATTAGCGCATGACAAAGAAACAGGAAAATCGCCAGCAGATATATTTCATGCTGCAGAAATATGGGGGAAAAAGTTTATGCTTGAAGCGGATTTACATTTTCTGCAAACAGCTGGCGATAAATACAAAGAAGTACGACTGAAAACGCCAGGATATAGACGCCCAGAAGACATTCAAGATCTATCTGTAAATGTATATCCAGAATCATTAGTAAGAACAAAATATTTTGATGAAATGAAGAATGTTATCAACAGTGGTCTAATACCCAATGACAAACTCTATTTGGAAATATCTGAAAAAACAATATTCCCTATGGTAGAAGGCCAAGGAATTGCAGCGCAAAATAACATCAAGAGCTTTCGCCAATTACTTGAAAAGTATGTTCACTCCTTTGGCATTGGATTTGCAATAGACGACTTTGGAATTGGTTATTCTTCAGTATCTAGGTTAGCGGAATTGCATCCGAGTTACCTCAAGATTGATCGTGAAATACTGTTATTAAAAGATGCGTACAACACTATAAGATTCGTGATTTCTTTTGTTAATGATTTGACTAGCAAACAGTTCTTACGTAATGCTAAAATAGTCTTAGAGGGATATGATAGCGAGACAAGTCGTTTTGTACAGTTAGGAGAGCTTAGAAAAATCGGAGTGCAATATGTCCAGGGTTATATTGTCGGAAAGCCCATTTATGATAAATTATTAAGACTTGATGCTCCATCAAAAGATTATCTATTTTCATTAATAAATTTAAAAAATGGAGATCCCAATGGTTAAAACGCTGGAAATAGGACTTATAGAATTGATTCAAAAAGTAAAACAAGAACTTGCAGCTAAACAAGATGATGACGAACTTTTTTTTATTGAGGAAATTAATTTAGAGGTAAATTTTGTTGTATCAGGTGATTTGAATAGTGGATTTAATTTAGGGATAGTCACCGTTGGAAGCGATGTTAATGAACAAAAAACACAAAAAATTAATGTAAAGCTGACTCCAATACTTACGAAAGATGAGTTGAAAAAAAAGATATCCCCCGAGAATATGAAAAGGATTTCTTCCTCATCATCCGAATCTTTGTTTAAGAGCGGCGGACAAGTTAAATAATCAAAAATTGGGCTTCGATAATCTGCTTCGTTCGTTTGACCGAGGGTTTAAAGAGAAATGAAATAGATGAAAATAAATTCTACACAGGATGAATCGGCATAACCTTATTTTCGCGAACTAAAGTAAGAATTTATTTCACTAATTCAAAAGCGATCTACAACCCCAGGGTATGCATCCAAGAGATCATTTTGTTTTATAAGTAAGAATCTTCGCCAAATCTTAGAGGTATAAAAGGAGACAACCATGTTCAAATCAAAACGCAGGGCAATCGTCACACCGCAGTCGGAGCATCTCAAGCTGGTCGGCACGCTGGCCATGTTATGGGGCAACCAGGATTTTGATTTCCCGCCCATCGAACGGAATTCCATGATCGCGGGCATGGGTCTGCATGACCGCGGCTACGGCTACCTGGACAATTCTCCCATCGGCGGGATGACCGACGAGGAATGGATTCCCATCGCGCGGCGCGGCTTCTTCATGCCCTGCTCCGACATCGTGACGGATACCCTCGTCAAGTACCATTTCAGGCGTCTCGCCACACACGACCCGTCACCGAAACGTCAGGCCCTCGTCGCTGAATTCTCCCAGGCCCTCGACGAGCAATTGCAGAAACATGGGTTGTCCAAAACCCTGTTCGACCGTCTGGACCACATCACCGACCTGTGCGACGTGCTTTCCTACAGCTTTTGTTTCGACGTCCCTGCCTCGGGAGAGATGTCCATCTTTCCGCGCAATGACGAAGATACCGAAGTCACGGTCCGCTATCATGTGGAAAACGGTGTGATCCAGGTCGACCCGTGGACTTTCTCGGTGGACCGCCACGAGGGCTATCTGGTCGCCTACCATCTGGAGGGCTACCCCGAACGGCTCAACCCGGTCATCTTGAATTATGAGCTGCGAAAAAAGTAGTCCCCGCTGAAAAGTGAAATCACGGTCTCGTTTTCAACGAGACCGTGATTTCATTAAAGGCAATCCAAATTTTACTTCTCAGGCGTCAACACAATGACGGGGATTACGCGCGAGGTCTTGCGGCGGTAATCGTCGAAGCCAGGCATCATGTCCACCATCTTCTCGTACAGACGGGTCCGCTCAGGTTCGGGGGCCACTTGCGCGCGGACCTTGAGGGTCTCGGTGCCCACTTCCACGCTCACCTCGGGATGAGCCAGCAGGTTGTAATACCAGTCGGGATGATTCGGCGCGCCACCCTTCGAGGCAATCACCACCAATTTGTCTCCGTCGCGGAGACAAGCCACGGGGTTGACGCGCTCCTGTCCGCTCTTGGCGCCGATGGTGTGCAACAACAGCAGGGACTTGCCCTCAAACGATCCGCCTACCCTGCCGCCGTTGGCTCGAAATTCATCGATGATCTTTTGGTTCCAGTCGTTCATATCGCTCTGAAAATCTCCTTTTAGACTTAGTTTAAGGATGCCGCCGCCATCCAGGCTCTTACCGCATCTGGGTAGCAGACCCGACAAGATTCAGGGTATCATTGCCTGCATCCACCTTTAGGAGGAAACTCGCATGGAAAACCCCACCTCGGAAGAAAAAGTTCTGGCGGCGCTGGCACATGGATCGGTGCTATTTGCCTGGTTCGGCCCCATCGTGCCGACCATCCTATGGATCACTCAGCGAAAAAAATCGAAGTATGTCCGCTTCCATGCCTTGCAAGCCATGGGATATCAGGCTCTGGCTTTCTGGGGCTGGATCCTGGGAGTCATCGCTGTGTTCATCGGCATGTTCGGGGTGATTTTCTTTGCGGCCCTCGTGCTGGATACGAACCAGATAGAGTCAACTGCTTTTCAAGTCTTCCTGCAATTCTTCATGATGTTGTCCATTTTTGGCTTATGGGGCCTTTTCTTCCTGGGCGGTCTGGCCGGTGCAGTCTTCTGCATGATGGGACGGCAATTTCGCTACCCGATCCTCGGACCCTGGCTCAAGGCTAAAC
>CALFXA010000005.1 GCA_937928015.1 uncultured Anaerolineales bacterium
GATATCCACTCGTGACTGGAGTTCAGACGTGTGCTCTTCCGATCTGAAAAGTTCGACGGCCTGATCATCACCGGCGCGCCCGTCGAGCAGATGGAATTCGAGGAAGTTGATTATTGGCCCGAGTTGACCCAAATCCTCGACTGGGCCGAGACCAACGTCCTGTCCAATTTTTACATCTGCTGGGGAGCGCAGGCCGCGCTCTATCACCGCTATGGAGTCCCAAAATACGGACTGCCACACAAGATGTTCGGCGTCTTCGAGCACCATAACCTCGCTCCGACCGAGCGCCTGCTGCGCGGTTTCGACGACGTGTTCCTCGCCCCGCACTCGCGTCACACCGAGGTCCGTCGCGCCGACATCGAGCAGCTTCCCGAGGTCAACATCCTGGCCGAGTCGGATGAGGCGGGCGTCTACATCGTCGGCTCGCGCGATGGACGCCACGTCTTCGTCACGGGCCACTCCGAGTACGACCCCCTCACCCTCAAGGCCGAATACGACCGTGATGTGAACAAGGGCTTGCCCATTCACGTCCCCAAAAATTACTATCCCAACGACGACCCGACCCAGACCCCCAACGTGCGCTGGCGCGGACACGCCAACCTGCTGTACACCAACTGGCTCAACTATTGCGTATATCAGGTGACGCCTTACGACCCGCGCGAGATTCCCCAGGGCGGCACCCGTTCCGATTTCTAAGCGCGGCCTCAAGGTTATCAGTTACAATTTGCTCATTCCGAATCCAAAGGAGAAGGATATGGCTGACAAAAAAAATGACCTGATGATGGCCCCCAAAAGCGGCGTGATCCACGACCTGGTCGTGCGTCTCAAATTGATCCTGGGGCTGATGGGTGACAACCGCGTCAACTTCTTACTCAAGGCCCTGCCCGTGGCCTCTCTGGCCTACCTCTTCTGGCCAGTGGATTTGATTTCCGTCATCCCGGGCCTGAGCGCGCTGGACGATGTAGCCATCGTCTCGTTGGGCGCGTATCTGTTCGTGGAGCTCTGTCCGCCTGGGGTGGTGCAGGAGCACATGAAGCGCTTGTTGGCTGAGTCAAATCCCGCCGCCTCCACCGACATCGTGGATGCCGACGTGACCGAAATCAAAGATGACGGGTCCCAGTAACGTGCAGCGACTCTTCTGGACCCTGACGGTTGCCGCGCTGTTCCTTTCGGCCTGCGCTCCTGCCGTCACTCCACCCCCCACCTCAACGCTCTCGCCTGTTCCCGTCCCCCCGACTCTCACCCCGCCCCCGACGGATACCGCGATTCCGGCCGCCGAGACGTCCACCGCCACCCCCGTCCCCGTGGATGCAACCGCCTTCCCCAACGCGGATGACTTCCAGTGGGTGCCCACGGCGTCGGGCTTTTTGCGCCCTGTGGACATCCAAAATGCCGGTGACGGTTCGGAACGCTTGTTTGTGGTGGAGCAAAGCGGCCGCATCCTCATCGTCAAGGGCGGACGCGTCCTGCCGACGCCCTTCCTGAACATCATCGACGAGGTCGGCAGTTCCGGCAACGAGCAGGGCTTGCTCGGCCTGGCCTTTCATCCGCGCTACGCGGAGAATGGTCTGTTTTTCGTTAACTACACCGACCGCAGCGGAAACACGGTCATCGCGCGCTTCAAGGTCTCGGGTGACCCCGATGTGGCCGACCCCGCCAGCGAGACGCGCCTGCTGTACGTGCAGCAGCCCTTTGAGAATCATAATGGCGGCGGATTGGCTTTCGGCCCTGACGGCTATCTCTATGCGGGTCTGGGAGACGGCGGCTCGGGCGGCGACCCGCTCGGCAATGGACAGAACACGAGCGTCCTGCTGGGCAAGATTCTGCGCATCGACGTGAACTCGGGCGATCCCTACGCCATCCCTGCCGACAATCCCTTCGGCAGCGAGGTCTGGGCTTACGGATTGCGCAATCCCTGGCGCTTCTCCTTTGACCGATCCACCGGCGACTTGTGGATTGGCGACGTGGGCCAGGATACCTGGGAAGAGATCGACTTCCTGCCCGCAGGCTTCCCCAGCGGGGCGAACTTCGGCTGGAATTATATGGAAGGCAACCATTCCTTCAAGGGCATGGCCCCGCCGGGACTGGTCCCGCCCGTGGCCGAATACGATCACACCGAAGGCCGTTGCTCCGTGACGGGTGGATTCGTCTATCGCGGTGCGGACCTGCCTGAGTGGCGCGGAATCTACTTCTTTGGTGATTATTGCACGGGAATGGTCTGGGGGGTGATCCGCTCTGGGAGCGGTTGGCAGACCCAGGCCTTGTTCCAGACAGGGTTGCGAATCAGCTCTTTTGGTTTGGACCAGGCCGGGGAGTTATACGTTGCCGATTTGCAGGGAACCATCCTGCTGTTGATGCGAAAATGAGCGTGAGCGGAGGCGGAAGCCTCCGCTTTTTTTGTCCGGAGAATCCTTACAAAATTATCAGGATAAATTGGGTTCAAACCATCCTAAATGGGCCCTTTGTCACGCCAATTTGTGACGCCTGTCACTGGCAAGGTTGTCTGACCTATCGTAAACTAGGGGCGTATTTTGGAGGTGCCAGATGACGCTCAAAACTTGGCAGGTTGACAAGATTCAGTATTGTGAGCACGTCGGTCATGAGATCGCGCTGGAAACTGAAGTGGTTTATCCCGCCGAACATCTCCCCGAGCAGGCTCCGCGTGTGGTTGCCCACCGCTGTTCGAACGCCTTGGAATGTAATATGATGGACAAACCCGCCTGCGCTTATTGCGGCACCAATCCAAATCAAACCCCTGTGTAAAAGCGCGCTAATTCTCCTCCGAGTTACCGCTTAAAAACTCTCTCTCCTCCCTCTGAGTTGGTCAAAGGCTGCCCCGCGTGGAAACACGCGGGGTATGCCGTTAAATACGAAGGCCGCCGAGATTTTCTCGGCGGCCTGTTTATGGTCGGGAAAATTCTTATTGCCAGTCGCCCAGGATGTCTTCGAGTTTCTCGATGATGCGGATGTACTTCTCCGCGCCGTTCTGAAATTCGGCGTCGAATGGCAGGTCGTTGATTGCGTCCGAGACCTTGTGTTCCTCGTCGATGGAGATGGTCTGTTCGAGCAGGGGAAAGATCAGGCCTTTGAGTCGTTCCAGGTGCTGACGGACGCTGCTCGTGTAGGTGCTGGTTGCCCAACCGACTTCGGCGCGGGCATCCTCGTCGCCTGACTCCCAATGTTTGGCGGCCTGGACCATCGTTGCGGCGGCCTCGCGACTCTTCTGCTGGTCGGAACGGATGGCGTGGATGGGGCCCTCGTCGGGCGGGAAGCCGCCGTCGGCCAGGGTCTGAATCAGCACTTCCTCTTTTTTATAGAAGTAGCTTTCGACGTACCCCTGATTGAACTCATCTGCCAGCAGGAAAAAACTCGGGCGGGCATATTTATTATTGGTCAGGATGGTGGACGCGGTGCCCAACACATTGAGAAAACGCAGGATGGTTTCCTGGTCGGTGCGGAGGTTTTTCTGAATACGCATGTGTCGATCCCTGTTACTGGTGTCGGTCAGCGTGAGTATATCACGCCAGGGAAGGACGGTTGAGCCTGTCTTTGGCCATGCGGGCCAGTCGTTCGCGCAGGATTTTGGAGTTGTGGCGCACGTCGGTGGGGAAGCGTCGCAGGAACAGGAAGGTGTGGATGTGCGCCGCCTGCGGATGGTTTTGCCCAAGGGCCGTCAACTCGCGGATGATTTTTCTGCGGTCTGCTCGACGGGCACGCGGTTCAAGTTCCACCCATAGCACGGGTTCGCCCTCCACGCCGACCAACGCGGTGCGATAGACTGACGGATGTAGATTGAAGATGCCCTCGATCTGCTCGGTGAAGAAAGTGCCGTGCGGTGTTTCCACGCGATGCGACTTGCGTCCGCAGTACCACAGCCTGCCGTCTTCGTCGAAGTAACCTGCGTCGCCCATGCGGTGGACGGTCTCGCCGCTGTCCGAAATCTTCGACAGGCGGTTGGCCTCGTCGCGGGCGACGTATTCCCTCGTCACTGCCGCGCCCTTGACCGTGATCTCGCCCACCTGATTTTTAGGCAGCATCAGGGAATCGTCCCAACGCTGAATGGCTGCCTCGCTGTTTCGTATCACCCGCACCTCGGCCCCCTCCACGGGATGACCCAGGCAGACGCCCGCCCCCTGCGCGGACTTGGACCTGGCTCCGTTGAACAGGTCGCGGCTTTCCACCACGGCGATGGGCAGCACCTCTGTTGCGCCGTACACGCCGAACAGGTCGGTTTCGTCGGTCAGCAATTGGCGGAAACGCTCCTGCAACGGGAGCGGGGCGGGCGCGCCCGCCGTGATGACGCGTTTCAGGCTGGGGAGTTTTATCCCGCGCGGGACGCCGTAGCGGGCCAGACGGTCGAGCACGACGGGCGAGGCAAAGGTGTTGGTCACGCCGAAACGCTGAATCGCCTCCAGGGTCCGCGCGGGGTCGATGCGGCCTGGGACGGGGAAGCGGATGTCGGGGATGACTGAGGTCACGCCGAGCAGGGAGTCGATCAGCGCGTAGAGCGGAAAGGCGGGCAGGTCGATCTCGTCCTGGGTCAGGCCGAAGGTGTGGATCAGCATCTCCAGTTGGGCGCGGAAGTTGGCATGGGTATTCAGCGCGCCCTTGGGCAGGCCCGTGCTGCCGCTGGTGTAGATGATCGGGGCAGGAGAAGAGTCTGTGGGAAGTGGAAAGTGGGAAGTGAATGATTGAGCAGTGTGGAGAAGTTGGGAGGTGCTCAGGTTGTGACGGATCGTGCCTTTGCCCCAGCCAAACAGACCGCGCAAGGCATGGGTGAGGGAATTGCCAAGGAAGATCTCGGGCTGAGTCTCGTCGATGCACGCGCCGACCTGTTTCAGGCCGATGGCGGGGTCGACGATGACGGGCACGATGCCGGTCCGCAACAGGGCAAAAGCCAGCGCAAAGAACTCCGCGCTGGGTGGGGTCAGCAAGGCGGCGCGCATCCCGGGATGCAATCCCTGCGCAATCAGGGCGCTGGCGAGGTACTGACTGACTTCGTATAACCTACTGAAGGAGATGGTTCCCCAGCGCCCAGGCCGGGATGAATAAATGTAGGCAGGTTTCTCAGGCTGGAGCGCGGCGAGTTCTTCGAGGCGGGTGGCGAGGTCCATGAAACGGAATCAGCCCAACAGGTCCTGATATTCGGGGTGACGGTTGAGGTAGCCGTCCACGAACCAGCACAGGGTCTGTACCTTGAGGCCGTTGGCGCGGGCGTAGTCCAAGCCCGCCTTCACCAGTTTCGACCCGATACCCTGACCCTCCAGCGCAGGCGGAACACCTGTGTGCAGGAAGAGGATGGTGCCTCCATCCTTGCGGTAATCGAGCACGGCAGTATGGGCACCCACCACGATCTTGAAACGGTGGGCTTCCATGTCGTGAATGATCTGCGGATCCTGGGTTGGCATGTTTGTCCTCTTGGGTTGGTTGGAGTGACTGGACTTCCCGTGTCCGTTTTATTTTACCTGAATCAAAAGACAGGCCCACAGGCCTGTCTGGTTTCACTCGACGGGATAAAAACACAAGCCCGCCGTGCCGGGCCCGGTGTGGACGGCCAGCGCAGGCGACAACTCGGCGAAGAAGGATTCGACCACCTCGACTTGCCCCTCCACCAGGTCGCGAATTTTCTCGACCTCATGCCTGGCCCCGGCATGGACGTAGGCGATGCGCGTCTTGCCTTTGCCGACCGCCTCGCTGACCATGTCGGCCATCATCTGATAGGCCTGTCCGCGGCTGTGGGCGCGTCCCAGTGGGACGATCACCCCGTCGGCCATGCCGATTAACGGCTTGATATTGAGCAGGCTGCCGATCATCTGCTGGGCCTTGCCGATGCGGCCGCCGAGATACAGGTAGCGTAGCGTGTCGGCGGTCTGAATCATGTGCGTGAGGGGGATCATGTTCTTCACGCGGGTCACGATCTCGTCCAGGCGGGCACCTGCCAGCGCGGAACGGGCCGCCTCGATGACCATCCAACCCTGGCACAGGGACACATTGCGCGTGTCCACCACCTCGACGCGCACATCGGGGATTTTTTCTGCCAGCATGGTTTTTGCCACGCTGGCGGCCTGGTACGCGCCGCTGCCGAGCGAGGTCATGTGGATGCTGACGATCTCTTTCGCACCCTGGTCGGCTAGGCTTTGATAGGCCTCGAAATAGTCTCCAGGCCCGGGGCTGGCGGTGGTCGGCAGGAAGCGGGCGGTCATCAGCCAGCGCAGAAACTCCTCGCGCTGGATCGTCACCAGGTCGCGCAGTACTTCTCCTCCGCGGTGGATGTAATAGGCCACGGTTTGGATCCGCAAACTCTTCAGCATCTCCTCGGGAATGCTGGCGCAAGAATCAGTCAACACGGCGACGGGATTCATGGTTGCTCCTTGGTTCGATTCTATTGTACACAAAATCGACCCGTTGGATGCAATGGAATGCCCGAAAATGCTGCTTTGTGGGGCCCGGCTATCCCCACAAATTATCATTGACCCGTCATTTGTTTGCTCTTACAATACCAAAGATGACTTTCATGTCGGTTTGCCGCTTTTTTGCGGGATTTTTCCGCCCCGACCATGACCCTCCGTTTGGGATTTATTGTTACGCCTGTGTTTTTGCTTTAGTCGTTTCCAAACCCACATTTGAATAACGGAGGATTTTCCCATGCCCGCTCCCTTTGTTTCCAAGCGCGCTCCGATCTACGCCGACGTTCCCGATGAAAAGTGGAACGATTGGCGCTGGCAGTTGAGCCACCGCCTGAATACCGTCGAAGAGATCGAGAAGGTCATCCCGCTGACCGAGTCGGAGCGCAAGGCGCTCCAGACCCAGGGTTTGTTCCGCGTGGACGTGACACCCTACTTCATCTCGTTGATCGACCCGGACGATCCCGACGATCCCACCCGCAAGCAGATTATCCCGCGCTCGGAGGAGATGAAGTCCTTCACCGCGATGATGGAAGACTCGCTGGCCGAGGACCGTCACTCGCCGGTGCCCGGCCTGGTCCACCGCTACCCGGATCGCGTGCTGATGCTGGTCACCACCCAGTGCGCTTCATACTGCCGCTATTGCACCCGCTCGCGCATCGTGGGCGACCCCGGCCAAACCTTCTCGCAGGCCGAGTTCGACATGCAGATCGAGTACCTCAAGCGCACACCGCAGGTCCGCGACGTGTTGCTCTCGGGCGGTGATCCGCTCGTGCTGGCGCCCAAGATTCTTGAGCAGATCCTCAGCCGCCTGCGCGAAATCCCGCACATCGAGATCATCCGCATCGGGTCGCGCGTGCCGGTCTTCATGCCGATGCGCGTCACCCAGGATCTGGTAGACATGCTCGCCAAGTACCACCCGCTGTGGATGAACATCCACGTCAATCACTCGAACGAGATCAGTTTGGAACTGGAACAGGCCTGCGACCGTCTGACTCGTGCGGGCATTCCGCTGGGCAACCAGTCGGTGTTGCTGGCGGGTGTGAACGACAACGTCCACATCCAGCGCAAACTGGTGCAGGACCTGGTTCGCATCCGCGTGCGGCCATACTACCTGTATCAGTGTGACCTGGTCGAAGGCGCGGGCCACTTCCGCACACCGGTGGCCAAGGGCATCGAAATCATGGAAGGGCTGCGCGGCCACACCTCGGGTTATGCCGTGCCGCAATACATCGTGGATGCACCCGGAGGCGGCGGCAAAATCCCGGTCATGCCGAACTACCTGTTGAGCATGTCCGACCACAAGGTGGTGCTGCGGAACTACGAAGGCTACGTCACCACCTACGAGGAGCCGACCGATTACACCCCCGCCGACGCCGCCAAGTTCAAGGGCCTCAAACGCCCCGAACCCGGACAAGGCGGAGTCCATGCCCTGCTCGATGGTGAAGACCTGTTCATCAAGCCCGAGGGCTTCGACCACATCCACGACCGCCAGGGCATCCAGCACCGCCTCAAGGACGAAAGCAAGTGGAAGCCGCTGGGGATCGGGTCGGGTCAAACCGACCAATAGATCGTTGAAACTGTCCGCCCGTCTCTGCCAGGACGACCATCCAGGCAGGGCGGGGCGGACTCCAAGGAGAACCTATGACCTTCAAAAACACCAAATTGATTTCCCTGCTAATGGCCGTTGTCTTCGTGTTGTCGGCCTGCATTCCGCAGCAGGCCGCCGCGCCTGCCATCGACGCGAACGAGATCGCCAACCAGGTGATGACCGCCGTGGCCGCCACGGTCTCGGTCGGGCAGACCCAGACCGCGGAAGCCCAGCCGACTGCCACCTTCACGTTCACGCCCGCGCCTCCCACCGAGACGCCCCTCCTGCCGACCACCACACCCTTTGTGATCCCCACGGCCACGCGCTCCTCCAGCGGCGGCGGTGGAGGCGGGACCACCACCTATTCCTATTCCTGCGATCCCGACATTGGCAAGCGCCCGCGCGACAACGCCGCCTTCAAGCCCGGTGACAGCTTCGATGTCAGGTGGACTATCGTCAACACCGGTACCGCCACCTGGGAAGCGGGCTACGACCTCGTCTATTACAGCGGTGACCTGATGACAGGCGCCACTTATTTCGAATTGCCGCGCATGAAGCCGGGCGACAAGTATTCCGTGGTCATGGACGCCGTGGCTCCGTCGGACAAAGGCTTCCACGTGATGACCTGGAAACTGCAAGGCGGTTTTTGCTATCCCTACGTGGCCATCTTCGTGGAGTAGCTCGATTCGAATGATTGAA
>CALFXA010000006.1 GCA_937928015.1 uncultured Anaerolineales bacterium
GAGATATCCACTCGTGACTGGAGTTCAGACGTGTGCTCTTCCGATCTAAGATGCTTGCCAAAATAATTTCGGGCGGCAGTTCAACTGCCGCCCGAACGTTTTTTACATCAACTTCAGCAATTCCTGTTCGCGCTCGGGTTTCAGGCCCGCACGCCACTCGTGCTCGGGCGGACGGGTCGCGGCCCAATCGAGCGTGTCGCGCACCGTCTCTGCCAGCGGACGGAAGGTCAGCCCTGCTGCGATGGCTTTGGAAACATTCACGTGCGCAAAGCCTGCATCTTCGCCAACCTCGGGCAGCCAGGCAGGCAGGTCGCTCCACGGCGCGACGTTGTGTTGACTGAGAAACTCGACCGATGCCCATCTGAAATTCGCATCGCTCTTACTGACCTGTTTGCAGGTCTCCAGCAGTTTCCCGAAAGATAGCGGATAGTCTGGGCCTGTGGTATTGAACACGCCTGAGGCTTTTTCTTCCACTGCCTTGATGGTGAAATCCGACAGGTCGCGCACGTCGATGATTTGCGTCAGCACGTCGGGGCGGTCGGGGGCGAGGACATCTCCACCGCGGGCGACGCGCACGGGCCAGTAGGTGAAGCGGTCGGTCGGGTCGTGCGGGCCGACGATCAGCCCAGGGCGGACGATCAAGGCACGGGCGCCGAAGACATCCTGCACGGCCTGTTCGCACAAGGCCTTGAGCGGACCATAGCTCTCGCCCGTGATCTCTTCCGTTTCCTCGCGTAGCGCGCCAACTGCGTCGTTTTCGTCGATACCGATTCTGCTGAAATCGGCGTAGACCGAAATGCTGGAGATGAACACATATTGGCTCACGGATGCCTTCAACGCGTCCACCGAGAGTCGCACGATGCGCGGGACATACCCGCAGGTGTCGATGACCGCGTCCCAGCGGTGGCCAGCGAGTTGGTCCAGGTCCGTCTCGCGGTCGCCGTGGATGGTCTGGACCTGCGGAAACAGATCGGGGTTGGATTTGCCGCGGTTGAAGAGCGTGACTTCATGCCCGCGTGCCAGGGCTGAGCCGACCAGATGCCGGCCGAGAAAACGGGTCCCGCCGAGGATGAGGAGTCTCATTTTTGCAGCCTGGTCAATTGAAATTCCATCGCCTGGAACTCTTCGCCCTCGGGCGAGATGTTGTAGGCCTTGAGGAGCAGGTGGGCAGGCTCGAGCATGGACACTTCCATGCGCCAGTTCCAGTCGGGGCCGCCGGTGGGATCGGGATAACTGCCCAGCACGAAGAAGCCGTCCTCGTTGGCGCTGCCCGTGCAGAACATGATGGCCGTGTTGTTGTGGAACGAGTCCACCCAACTGGCTTCGTAGCGTTCGAGCAGGGTGTTGAAGCCGAAGGTGAACATGCCGTGCTGCGGTTCGCCGTCGATGGAGCTTTGATAGAGGAACAGCGCGAAGCGGCCGTCCAGCACGAGTTGGATACTTCCGAGGATCGGCGTCTCGCTGGCGAGTTTGTCGGGTTCGAGCCAGAGCTTGGACGTTCCCGTCCAGCCGCCGACGAGTTGGGCGAGGAAGTGATGGGGAGAGGAGGGGGAGTTTGGGAGGGTCATAGTTGGTGGAAAGTGGAAGTAGGTGGGTGAAGGAAAGAGGAAAGATGGATTATGGGAATGGCGGGCTTCGAGGTCAAAGACCGAGATATTGTACTCGGCTTGCTTTTCTCGCAGGGTGTCTTTTCGCCGGTGTTGGATCATGGTCGTGGAACCACTCACCACTTTCTACTTTCTACATTCGGAACACCCCAAACCCGCCTTCTTCCTGCGGACCGTTCATCACCACTGAGAGCGCCAGGCCGAGAACCTGCCTCGTGTCGGCGGGGTCGATCACGCCGTCATCCCACAGGCGGGCGGTGGAGTGGTAGGGGTTGCCTTCGTTTTCGTATTTTTCGAGGATGGGACGCTTGAACTCGTCGGCTTCGGCGGGAGTCAGGGCGGGCTTGCCCTCGCGGGCCAGTTGATCCTGCTTGATGGTCAGCAGCACGTTGGCGGCCTGTTCCCCGCCCATGACGGAGATGCGCGCGTTGGGCCACATCCACAGGAAGCGCGAGCCGTAGGCGCGGCCGCTCATGGCGTAGTTGCCCGCGCCGAAGGAGCCGCCGATGACCACCGTCAGCTTGGGGACGCGGGTATTGGCCACCGCGTGGACCATCTTGGCGCCGTCGCGCGCGATGCCGCCTGCCTCGTATTCGCGTCCCACCATGAAGCCTGTGATGTTTTGCAGGAACACC
>CALFXA010000007.1 GCA_937928015.1 uncultured Anaerolineales bacterium
AGATATCCACTCGTGACTGGAGTTCAGACGTGTGCTCTTCCGATCTGGGCATTTCCTTCAGGCGTTCTTTCAGGTTCAAGACGGTCCGTTCCAACGAGAGCCGCAATCCGCCATTCACCAACCGCACCCAATACATCGGGACCGAGTCGGTAGCCAGACTCGATTTGTAGCCCGCCTCGCCCGCCATGAAATCGTACACGCGCATGTCGGTGCGGGCGTTCTGCATAATGGAAAAATAATGCGACACCAGCCCGGGGCGGTACAGGTTGCCCGGGCGGTATTTCAAACCCGATTGATAGAACAGAATCTTGCTGCCATACACAAAGTTATACAAATAACCGATGGTGGCCTGCGGAGTAAAGACACGCAAGATTTGAATCTCGCCCGCCTCGAAACGGGATGCAATCAATTTCCTGTGGAAGTCCATCAGATACGGATTGGAGAACACCCCAGGCTTTCCGCGTTTCTGCCATTCTTCCTGATGAAGCTCCGCCAAGGCAGACAACATTTCGAGCGCCTCTGCAATGGATTGCGCCGCCTGAATACGGATCTCACCCTCTTTTTCATATTCCTTGATGGACCTTCGAATCTGGCTCCGCTTGTTCGAGCTAAGCAAACCAAGGTAGTCCATCTTCGCTTCACGGACCTTGGCCAGGTCCACGAAATAAGCACTGGACTCCTCTTCAAGCAGCACCCCGACCGAGGTCGGCACTTCAGAACCCAGCAATCCCACCTGCTGAACGAACTCGGACGAGAGTCCAGGGAGCGAAAACTCATGCCACCGCTTGTTCTCCAGCCAATGCAAAAGATCCATCAACGAGAATTTCAGCGAAGGCAGAGCCAACACCGAGTTATATTCGATGTACAACAAATCGAAATAACGACTGCCCGTAGTGTTCAAGGCAAGCGCGCGGGTCGGCAAGAAACCATATTTCCGTCGGCGGAGAGCGCCAATAAAGAAGGCCAAAACAGGCTGGTCTTGCGCCAGGCCGACGATCAGGCGCACATCCACGTCTTTGGGGAGACTCTCCAGCCAGGTGGAAATCCATCCCCACGACAGGAAGTAATCATGCGGACACTGCGCCTGCAGCCCGCACCAGATGCGCTCGATCTCATGGATCCCGCTGGCACGGTCATATTCAACGATGCGGACTCCATCCAGAGTCCGCATCTCATTGCTTGGACTTGTCACTAAAGCCACCTAGGAATCGCCAGAGAGCAGGTCAAGTACCGCGTACAGAGCGGTCAAGGCAAAGAGCAGCTCGTAATGGCTCTCTTTCACTTCCTGCACGGCCTGCACGAATGGGATGGTATCGTTGAAGGTATACACGCCCACATACAGAATCTTTGCCACCTTCGCCCAAAGATAATTTGTGAGGAACAGCCCGCCAATCGGCAGGAAGACTCCGGGGAAGTAGGTAGTCGCCAATTTCTTCGCAAACGGAAAGGCAATGACCGCCAGCGGGATGAGCACCACCACGGTGAACCACATCATGTCGAAGGGAGTCTCGAAGTTCAATTGATGCCCGTTGACTTCGATGTTATGGACCGTCAACTCGTTCTGTGCATTGATCTGACTCAATGCAGCAGGTTCCTGGATGTTGAAAATGCGCTGTCCCCAACTGATCTCCTCGCCACCGCCGAAGAAGGCAATCACTGCAAAGCCCAGGAAGGCTAATTGTTTGATCCAATGAGTTTTATCGCGCAAAGGCCTTTGGCGGGTGCGCAGGAATCCGTAAAAGAACAGTCCCGCCGTAATGAACAGCGAGATTGCGCCTACGTTCTCGAAAAAGTGGTCTTCCGTAAAGAAGAAATTATCAATCTGGTTACCCTCTATTGCCAGGGAATGGTAGGACACGATGATATACAGGCCCAGGATGATATACAAGGCGGGGCGATGGAACAGACTTTTCTTCATTTTCTCTACTCTCCTAGTGTTTTAAGGAAAACGCGCTGGTTTTCCATCTTACCTGGTCAAGCGAACCAATAAAAAAGAGCCCCTATTTGGCTCCTTGTTGTTTCAGGATCGCCGTATACACTGTGCGGAACAAGATGACAATATCAAGCATCATGCTCCTACGTTCGATATAAATAATATCGAGACGAAGACGGTCGTCGAACTCAAGCGAGGCGCGGCCTTCCACCTGCCACAGCCCCGTCAGCCCAGGCTGGACGTCCAACCGCTCGGTCTGCCAGAGCTTGTAGGTCTCAGCGCCAAAAGAGGTGGGGCGCGGACCGACCAAACTCATGTCGCCCAGAAGGACATTGAATAATTGCGGGATCTCATCCAGGCTGGTCTTGCGAAGAAAACGTCCCAGACGCGTAATGCGCGGGTCATTGGTGATCTTGAAATCGGGCCACTGAAGCTCGTTCAGGTGCGCGTACTTGGCCTTCAACTCTTCGGCGTTGGGGACCATAGAGCGGAACTTGTACATGGAAAAGCGCCGACCACCCTTGCCTGTCCGCTGCTGAACGAAAATAGCAGGGGCGCCAGGCGAAGTGATGCGGATCAGCAAGGCAATCGCGCCGACCAGCGGCAGCCAGAATGGCATGGCTGCAATTACCACCACCAGGTCAAAAATGCGCTTGGCAATCAGGTAGGTTCTGCCAGTCAGAATGCGCTGGTTGGGATTAAATCTCCTCACCCAGTCCAGATCAAGTGCGGCGCTGTTCTTCATAACGCACTCTTCTCACTGACAGTCTCGACCTCTGCCCCATCCGCAATCTCAAGCGGGGTCGCATCGGACAATCGCTCAGAGGCCTTATGGACCAGGTCATCAAAGGTCAGGGCCTCGTCTGGGAAGGAAGAGGAGCCCAAAAAGACCCTTGCATTCAATTTTTCAGAAACAGCCTTCTCGATGCGGTCCGCCAGGATCTTGGAGTTCTGATTGGTGGTCTCGGGGCAAAGGATGACAAATCGCCCCTTGTCATCGCGGATGATCAGGTCGGTTTCACGAGCGCAGTCATTGATGATCTGCCCGATCTTGGCCACCGCAAAACGGGAGAGGATATCGCGTTCAAGGACAACATTCTGACGGAGCGATTCGCGGCCGTAGTCCTCCAGCTCCACCAACACCACCGCCATCGAATGATGGTAGCGGCGGCTGCGAGTCAACTCAGCGCTGATCCGCCCCTCGGCCTCGCGCAACTCCAGGGTCCGATTGGGGAAGGTGCTGGCGGTCAGCCCTTCGAACAGAGTCACGATCTGGTTGATGTGGCGGCCAACGTCAAAGGCCAAGCCAGCGCCGATCTCGATCAGCAGGAACTGGATGCCATGGACCTGGAGCGGGAGGGTATCTACATCCTGCCAGTAAAAAAACCAGGTCAGGATATAGACGCTCGCCCAAATACCCAGGAAAATATAGATGGTGAATTTGGGAGAAGGCCTGACGATAAAAGCAGAAACAACAGCCAGCGTCATCATGATGAAGAACACCGGGCTGAAATTGATGATCGCGTCGACAGCAGAGATATTCGCGATTCCAAAAATTATCAATACATACAAAAGAAGGATTGCGACGGAGTTTTTTAGGTCGGCCATGGTTGCATTCTATAAAGTTGAGGGTTGGTCGGACACGCAAATGGATGAATATTATACATCTAAAATTAACAACAGATGAACACGCCGTGACGTGCCGATAGTACCAATTACACCTCCCCCTGGTCTTTCAACATCTGCAGAAATTCCGTCACCACATGGGGGTCAAACTCCTGACCGGCCTTGTCGGCGATGTAGGCAGTGGCTTCGGCGCGACTCCAGGCTGGGCGGAAGGGACGTTCATACTGAAGCGCGGTCCATACCTTGACGACAGAGAAAATGCGGGCTTCCAGGGGAATCGCCTCCCCCTTCAACCCGCGCGGATAGCCGCTACCGTCCCAGCGTTCATGATGGCAATACGGAATATTCATTGCGGAGCGCAGATAGGCAATGGACTGGAGGAAATCGTATGCATAAGCAGGATGATGGTTGATAATGTCTCTTTCCTCAAAGGTCAACGGCCCCGGCTTGAAAAGAATTTTTTCGGAGATGTCCAATTTCCCAATGTCATGCAGCAACACGCCGCGATAGACATGCGTCATCTCCGACTCAGGGATGCCCATACGGCGGGCCAGTTCAAGGGTCAAATTTGACAGCATCTGCAATAGTTCTTCGGGTTCATGATGCCGCATCTGCAGGACGCGCGCCCACCCTTCAATGGCAGCATCATACGCCACAGCCAGTTCGGTGAACGAGCGCTGCATGTCGTTAAACAGACTAGCATCCTCCACTGCCACAGCCGCCTGCCGCGCCAGAATTTCCAAGAAGTGGATCCAGTCTGGGTCCGATTCGACAGGGCGGCGGTAGAACAACTCAAGCACACCCTTGATCTGCCCTTTGGCGACCAGGGGAACAGCGTACATCGAGACAAAATCCTCGCCCGCGATGCGCTCAGGGTGTTGAAGATCCATATGAGTAGACAAATCGAAGATGCTGACGACGGTCCGCTCGAGAGCGGCGATCCCGGCGGGATCCTCGCCGAGCAGGAGGGATCCGCGGCGGATGGCATTCCCACGGAAACCACGTCCAGCCGCGAACTCAAGCAGGCGCAAGTGATTGTTCAATAGCATCACATCCACAGCGTCGGTTTCCAGATGTGTGGAGATTTGCGAGACAAGGATATTAAGATCGGAAGAGCACACGTCTGAACTCCAGTCACGAGTGGATATCTC
>CALFXA010000008.1 GCA_937928015.1 uncultured Anaerolineales bacterium
ACTTTAGCGCCAAGAGCGTGCCGTCGAACATCAACTTCGCCATCTCGCTGGTGGTGACCTACGCCGTCGCCCTGGGAATTACCATCGTGACCACATTCTTCTTTCCCGCCCAAAACGGACTCGCCTTCGAGTTGAAGCAGCTCAACTGGGCCAGTTTCCTGCTGGCACTGGCCATCGTGGGCATCGAGTTCGGCTTCCTGCTGGTCTACCGCTCGGGCTGGAATCTGGGCATCGCCGCGGTGCTGGTCAATGTGGTTGCGTCGCTGATCCTGCTGCCCGTGGCGATCTTCCTCTTCAAGGACAAGATCTCGTGGGTAAACATCCTTGGGATTTTCGTGTGTTTGGCTGGCTTGATTATGCTAAACTGGAAACGATAGGAGATATATCCATGAATAAGATTATGCTTTTCATGCTTTCGTTCCTGTTGTTCTTCACTGCGTGTGCGCCTGCGCCCACTTCAACCCCCGCATCCCTCGAGTCCACGCCAGCCTTTGTCGAGACGGTGGATGCCTTCTACAGGAAGATCAATGAAGCCCAGTCGAAGGAGGACTTGCTCCTCGCATTTAATCTGCTGACCACGATGGCGATGGGCAATCCCAAGATCGTCCCTCTCGGCGATGTGTCCAAGTTCCAGGACAAATGGTGGGAATCGAAGGTGTCGTACAAACTTTACGATTGCGGTGAGAATGTTGTCTTCGCTGAAGAGACGCTTTATCCCAGAAGCAATAGTTCGCCCGTCACGCCCACTCCGCCCCATTTCATGCGTTTTGATCTTATGCAAAGTGAGGAAGGCACCCTGATCGACAATATCACCCGCGCAGACGCTCCCAGGGAAGGCTGCGTTCTCGTGCTTGAACAATAACCAATTGGAGATATAACACGAATGTTTTCTTGTTTCAAATCCGCCGCCCGCATTCTGCTCAAGGGCGACCAGAAAAAGAAAACGCGCAATCTTATCCCTGTGAAGTAATTATGTCTGAAGAACTGGTGATTCTCTTCCGCCCAACGGGCTCAAAAGAATTAGAATTGGTCTCCGCCAGCGGATTCCGCCGCTGGCCGCCGCGCCTGCCCGAGCAGCCAATCTTTTATCCCGTGACCAACGAAGAATATGCCCGTGAGATCGCGGTCAAGTGGAATGTGCCTGAGAGCGGCATTGGTTATGTGACGAAGTTCGCGGTGAAGAAAAGCTTCATGGAACGTTATGCTGTCCATAAAGTGGGCGGCGACCATCACAGCGAGTGGTGGATTCCCGCTGAAGACCTGCAAGAACTCAACGAGAACATCGTTGGCTCGATCGAAGTCATTGGAGAGTACAAGTAATGGATTTTTTCGCCCGTCTAAAACCCGCCGCCCGCATTCTGCTCAAAGGCGACCCCAAAAAGAAACAGCGCAATCCCATCCCCGCCATCACTGCCGAGGAAGTGGCTGAGGTCAGGCAGTTCTTCCCGCGCGAGAAGTTCTTCATCTTCGGTCATGCGCGCTCGGGCACAACGCTGCTGATGCGTCTGGCGCGTCTGCACCCCGAGGTTCATTGCAATTATCAGGCGCACTTCTTCACGCGCCAACCGCTGCTCAAGTCGCTGGTCAACACGCCCGAGGCGGAGGAATGGCTGACTCGCAAGTCCAACCGTTGGAATCAGGGCCGCGACCTCTCGCCGCTGGTGTTGCGCTCGGCGGCAGACTTCATCTTGGAGCGCGACGCTGCCCGCGAAAACAAACGCATCGTCGGCGACAAAAGCCCCTCGTCCACGATCCACGGTCAGGCCGTACGCGACATGCATGCTGTCTACCCCGACGCGAAGCTGGTCTACATCGTCCGCGACGGGCGCGATGTGCTCATCTCGGAGCGCTTCCGCAACTTCGTGGAGGAATCCAAGTTCCTGACCGCCGAGGACAAACGCATCATCGAGGACCTGCGCAGGGACCAGACGCAATTCACGAACGGCACGCGCTCGATCTTCACCGAGACCGTCATCCGCCGCGTGGCTTCGGGTTGGGTCAAAAACTTGAAAGAGACCGAGGACGAAGGCCGCCGTCTGTTCGGCGATCACTATTACGGGATGCGCTATGAGGACTTGCTGGCGCGTCCCTTCGAGGAGATGCAGAAGCTGTGGGCCTTCCTCGGCGTGGACACTGACCCATCGTTGGAGGCGACTATCCGCGCCGAGATGTCGTCCAACCCCGACGAGGAATGGCAGGCCAAACGCAACGGTGACATCTCCTCCTTCCTGCCCAAGGGACAGGCAGGCAACTGGCAGCGTCTCTTCACCGCGCGTGACAAGGCCGTCTTCAAAGAGGTCGCGGGCGAGATGTTGATGCGCTGGAAGTATGAAGCAGATTTGAGTTGGTAATAGGACGTGTCTATGTCTGATATCCTGATCCGCCACTATGTTCCTGAAACTGATCTGTCCAATCTTGCGCGTATGTTGGCTGAGACCGAGGCGATTGACCGTGATGGGGAGGATGCCTCGGAGGAATATTTGCGGAATGCGTTGACGTGGCCGAACTATCGTCCGACCCAGGATACGTGGGTTGCAGAGTCGGAAGGAATACTGGTCGGTTATGGGGTGGCGCTTGAGCAGCCCTCGCAGCGTTGTACGATTTATGTAGTTGTCCATCCAGCACATCGGCGAACGGGGTTGGGAAGCCAGTTGCTTGAGTTGACCCTGAAGCGTGCTCGCGAAGTTGGTTCGAAAAATATTCTGGTATATGCCAATGAACATAACAACGCGTCAAACTCGTTCCTGGAACATCACGAGTTTCAGCGCGTTGGCTCTTCGGGAGCGATGAGGCTGGATCGTGGCGTGGAAATTCCTCCAGCGGAATTTCCAAAAGGCTTTACTCTTAAAAAATATTCGGAAGTGAAAGACCCGCTCCTGCTATTGAAGGCTCTAAATATTTGTTATCAAGGCATGTGGGGGCATGGACACAATGACAATCCATCGGAGGAAGAACAAAGGTCTCCGCGTTTTCTCAAGTATTATGATGAGCAAGACATCCTTCTGCTTTTTGATGAAAAGGACGCGATCCTTGGAATCTGTTCTCTGAAATCAGAAGGAAGACAAACTGATGATGGAGAATTGAATGATCTTCTTGACGGGCCAGGTATCCTTCAGGAATTCCGTGAGCAAGGTTATCAACGTCCATTCGTTCTGGCGGGAATTCAACATTTACGCCAAAAAGGCTCTCGTCGCGTTGTTCTTGAGTTTTGGGGGGATAATGAAAATGCTTTGAATATCTACCGCTCGCTTGGATTTGAAATGACAAATCAATTTATAGCCTATCATAAGGAGTTGGTATGAAAACTCTAATTGCTGGACTCGGCTCGATTGGCCGACGACATTTCCGAAACCTGGTGGCGCTCGGCGAAACGGACATCGTCCTGCTTCGTACGCGCAAGTCCACGCTGCCCGATGACGAGCTGGCTGGCTATCCCGTCGAAACGGACCTGGCCGAGGCGTTGAAACGGCACCAACCCGAGGCGGTGGTGGTGGCCAATCCCACGTCGATGCATCTGGAGGTCGCCGTCCCAGCCGCCGAGGCGGGATGTCACATCCTGCTCGAAAAGCCAGTCTCGCATTCGCTTGAAGGCCTCGACCTTTTGCAGCAGGCCGCCGCGAAGAGCGGAAGCCGCATCCTGGTCGGGTTCCAGTTCCGCTATCATCCCACGCTGAACAAGGCCCGTGAGTTGATCCAGGCTGGGATGATTGGCCGCGCGCTGACCGTCCACGCGCACTGGGGCGAGTACCTGCCCAACTGGCACCCGTGGGAGGATTATCGCCAGAGCTACGCCGCGCGCGCGGAACTGGGCGGCGGCGTAATCGTCACGCTGACGCATCCGCTGGATTATCTGCGTTACCTGCTGGGTGATGTGTCGACGCTGTGGTCGTTTAATGGACACATCTCTCCGTTGGAAGTGGACGTGGAAGATGCGGCCGAGATTGGTCTGCGATTTGCGAACGGGGCGGTGGGCGGCGTGCACGTCAACTATTTCCAGCGGCCGCCGATCCACAAACTGGAGATCGTCGGGACACAGGGCACCCTGCGCTGGGACAACGCCGACGGCGTTCTGCATCTACTCAGGATGCCTGCCGAGTTTGGAACTTGGGATGCCAACCCGCCTGCGCCAGTCGTGGAACAATTCCTCCTGCCCGAAGGCTTCGACCGCAATCATCTCTTCGTCGCGCAGACGAAACACTTCCTGGACGTGGTGCGTGGCGCGCAACCCATCTGTGACCTGAACGACGGTACCCAGGCCTTAAAGCTGGCGCTGGGCGCGAAGGAATCGCAAAGCACGGGCCGAAGCGTGATGTTGTAAAAGAGTAGGGGCGAGCGGCCGCTCGCCCCTACTTTATTTCACGATCACCTTGTCCCACAGTACATACGGGGAATCTTTCCGCAGGTAAACCTGTAGTTTCTCGCCAATGGTGGCGTATACATAATCATCCAAATAGGGTGCGGCTTCCTGGTCCGTGCCTTCCCAGATCGAGACGATGATGTCGGGCTTCAATTCGCCGAAGGTGTAGGCGTACTCCCATTTCATGTGACCGGGGCGCATGGTCGGCACGTCGGCGATGCTCATCGGGACGCGCACATTCTGATGCGCGATGTACGGGTCGGCTTTGCCGAGGATGTCGATAGCGTAGTCTTGCGGCAGCAGATAGGGGATGGTCCCTGCGCCGATGACGGCTATCGACGCACCAGGCTTGGTGGTCCCCTGCAGGGCCAGCGCGATACGCAGGTTGCGTTCATTGCCCGCCGTGTAATCGGGGCGGCGCAAGAAAGCCCAACGCTCGATGGACTTCCAGTCGCCCATCAACGCGTTGAAGTTGAGCAGGGTGATGATGAACAGCACCAGCCAGGCCAGGCGGGCCAGCGCCAGCGGACCCTTGCGGTCGCCTAATTCGGCCACCATTTCCTGACGAATCTCCTCGATGGCCAGCATCAGACAGGTAAAGAGCAGCGGCATGGCAAGGGCAATGAATCGATTCGCGCCGCCGTGATCCTCCCAGGCGTCGCCGCCCACGTACACGGAGTAGGCCATTTGCCCGAGGATGACCAGCGTCAGCAGGACTACGCGCCAGTCGCGGCGGAAGAAGATCAGGCTCAATGAAAGCAGGATCAGGATCCAGTTCGAGTAATAAATGAACATTGCCAGCGCATACGCCCCGCGCAGCAAGCGCAGCGTGGCGGGCCAGCCTTCCACTTTGAGGTAATAGGTGTTGGGCAGCCAGTCGCCGTAGTAGGCATGACGGGCCAGCGTCTGCCCGCCGAGGAACAGCGCCAGCAGGAGTCCGCCGACCAGCAGATGGGTCCAGCGGCGATTCTTGTCTGCAAAGAACAACACGGCCAGCACGACGATGTACGGAACCGCCATATCGAAGCGGACCAGCGTCGAAACGGCCAGCAGGATGTAGGTCCAGACGGGGAAACGGGTGCGGTCGAAGCTGAGGTAGATCGCCGCCGAGAGCAGCAGTCCCAACAGGCTGACCTCCATCCCGAGCAGTGCCCACGAGTGCAGCGGTTGATAGAAAGCGGTCAGCGCCACCGCGCCGAGCATAACGAACAGGTCGTCGGTGAAATGCTCGACGATCCACTTGACGAAGAATAACGTGCCCGCCATGAAGACTGCGCCCGCCCATTGCACCACCAGGCTGGTCTGCGAAAGCGGAATGGGGAGCAGGTGGACCAGCGCCATCAATCCCACCCACAGCGGATTGGTGAATCCTTCCACGCGCTCGCCCGCGTTCCAGACGGGGCCGAGGCCGTGCGCCAGGTTGTAGGCGTAGCGCATCGAGATCATGGCGTCGTCGAACAGCACGTAATATTTTGCGCCGTTGACCGTCACGCTGGTGGACTCGATGTAGCGGTAGGCGTAATAGAAAAATCCCGCCACGAGCAGGAGGAAGAGAAAATTACGCAGGAATTTGGAGTTCATAATCGAAATTATAACGTAGGGAAGCTGCGTTCCCGCCTAAAACCAAAATTCACCTGCTGAATTTTGGAGTATAATTCGCGCTTGTGAAAACTGGTAAGGGCACAGCGAACCCATCAAAGCCCTGTCTTTTGCTTGTTTTGCTGTGCCCCTACTTATCAAACAATGGAGTAACCAATCAATGCCAAAAGCAAACCTGATCCCCCCCTATGGCGGAAAACTCGTCAACCTGGTGCTGACGGGCAAGCAGCGCGAGGAACAACTGGCGCGCGCCGCACAGCTTCCGTCCATCAAGATCACCATGCGCAATCTGTGCGACCTGGAACTGATCGCCACGGGCGGTTTCTCGCCGCTGACTTCCTTCATGGGCAAAGCCGACTACGAGCGCGTGCTGCACGAGATGCGCCTGGCCGATGGGACGCTCTTCCCGCTGCCCATCACCCTGACGGCGGACCCCAAGGAACTGCCGACCGTCGGTGAGGATATCGTCTTGCGCAACGCCAACAACGACGTGATCGCCATCATGACCCTCGACGAGGTTTATCACTGGGACGCCGAGACCGAGGCCGCCCTGGCCTACGGCACGACCGACTCGAAGCACCCGATGGTCTCCGAGATGACCCGCTGGGGCAAGGTCTGCATCAGCGGCCCGCTCAAGGTCATCAACCTGCCCAAGTATCATGATTTTGTCGAGATGCGCCGTACACCCGTCGAAGTGCGCGCCCTGCTCGAAGAGATGGGCCACGACAACGTGGTCGCCTTCCAGACCCGCAACCCGCTGCACCGCATCCACGAGGAGCTGACCAAGCGCGCCGCGGCCCAGGTCAAGGGCTCGCTGCTCATCCATCCCGTGGTCGGCATGACCAAGCCCGGTGATGTGGACCACTATACCCGCGTCCGCACCTACAAGGCCCTGGTCGATAATTACTACGATAAGCAGGACACCCTGCTCAGCCTGCTGCCGCTGGCCATGCGCATGGCGGGTCCCAAGGAAGCCATCCTGCACGCCATCATCCGCCGCAACCACGGCGTCAACCACTTCATCGTCGGCCGCGACCACGCGGGCCCGGGCAACGATTCCACGGGTAAGCCGTTCTACGGTCCGTACGATGCGCAGGAAGTCATGCAGAAGTACGAAGCCGAATTGGGCGTCAAGATGATCCCGTTCGAGATGCTGGTCTACCTGCCCGACGAAGACCGCTACGTCGAGGAGAAGGACGTCCCCAAGGGCGCCAAGACGCTCAACATCTCGGGCACACAGGTGCGTGATGACTACCTTGCCAAGGGCAAGCTGCTGCCCGAGTGGTTCACCCGCCCCGAGACCGCCGAGATTCTGCGCCAGTCCTATCCGCCGCGCCACAAGCAGGGCTTCTGCCTGTGGTTCACCGGCTTGAGCGGATCGGGCAAATCGGCCACCACCCAGGTGCTGACCGAGCTTATGCTCCAGTATGGCCGCGAAGCCACCGTCCTCGACGGTGACGTGGTCCGCACGCACCTGAGCAAGGGCCTGGGCTTCAGCAAGGAAGACCGCGATACCAACATCCTGCGCATCGGCTTCGTGGCCGGTGAGATCGCCCGCCACGGCGGCGCGGTCATCTGCGCGGCCATCAGTCCCTACCGCGCGGCCCGCGAAGAGGCCCGCAAGTTCGTGGGCGAGAACTTCATCATGGTCTACATGGACACCCCAGTCGAGGTCTGCGAAGAGCGCGATGTGAAGGGCCTATACGCCAAGGCCCGTCAGGCCATGCAGGACGGCAAGCCGATGGGCTTCACCGGCGTGGACGATCCCTACGAGCCGCCGATCAATCCTGAGATTTCCCTCAAGGGTTATGGCGCGACCCCCGAAGAGAACGCCCATATCGTGATCGAATACCTGGAGAAGCAGGGTTATCTGCTCCCGCTGGGATAATTTGACCAAGGAGTACGCAGTACATGCCGCGAGGTGTGTACTGCGTACCGTTTGAATGAACCCCCGATCTTTCCCCCCGACCTCCCGCCTGCTGCGAACGACCTGGGCTTTTTTCTCCGCCCTGGGCCTGCTCGCCGTGGCCGGAGGTTGGTTGCTTTTCTACGCCACTCCTCAGGGACTTGGCCTGAACGACGACTCGATTGCCTACATCGCGGGTGCGCGCTCCCTGCTCAGCGGACAGGGTTACCGCGAGATCTGGCTGATCAGCGCGGGACCGGTGACGCACTTCCCGCCTGGCTTTCCGTCGGCGCTGGCCTTCTTCAGCCTCGTCACAGGCATCGACCCGTTGCGCGCGGCGCGTCTGCTCAACGGGCTACTGTTCGGCTTGAACACCTTCCTGATGGGTTGGCTGGCTCTGCGCATGACCAAGTCGCGGATCATTGGTCTGCTGACCGCGCTGCTGTTCATGCTGACGCCCTCGCTGCTGCGCATCCATTCCAATGCGATGAGCGAGCCGTTGTACGTGTTCTTCACGCTTGTCACGTTCTTATTGTTCGATCTTTATTTTTCCCCTCACCCCAACTACTCTCCCGGCGGGAGACGGGCAAGTGAGGGCCTGCTCCTTGCGACGGGACTCGTCACCAGCTTTGCCTTCCTGACGCGCTATGCCGCGTTGGCCTTGCTGGCCACGGGTATCGTGGCGTTGTTCATCCTGCATAGTGAGTGGCGCAAGCGACTCGTCAGCGCGGGAATCTATCTGGTGGGATTCGTCCCGTTCGTGCTGGCGTGGATGATCCGCAACCGCATCGTCGGCGGGACGGTGACCAACCGCGACATCGGCTGGCATCCCATCACCGAGACGAACGCGCGCATGGGCATCCGCACCTTCTCGGAATTCCTCGTCCCGATCTCGAACTGGCAATTGAGCCTGATCAAGACGCCTGAATTGTTTGAAATCGTCTTGGTATTTCTCGCGTTGGGACTGCTGGTCTGGACGCTCAAGGTCGGTTTACCGCGTTTCTTCCAACCCGAGAAGAATCCGCAGCCCGAGGTCATCTCGTTCCTGAACGAGCTCTACATCTTCGGTTATTTCCTGGCGCTCGCGGCGACTATGACCTTCTTCGATCCCGCCACGAAATTTCAATTGCGCATCGTCGCGCCGATGCTGGTCTCGCTGGTGCTGTTGCTGGCGTTTGCCTTGAAAACGGTGTCAGGCTGGGGTACAGGGAAATGGTTGGCCATCGGGCTGGCGGTCGTGATCTTTGTCGTGTCTGCTGTCGGGATGAGCCAGTCGCTCACCGACTTGCGCCGCGGTGGACAGGTCTATGCCAACGAGCGTTGGTACGACGCGCCCGCCATCGCGGAGTTGCGCAAGCTGCCTGCGGATGTGGTCATCCATAGCAATCAGCCGGGCGTGATCTATCTGTACGTGGGTCGGCCTGGCGCGCTGTTGCCCGAGAAGGCTCAAGACGCAGAACAGCTTCAGGCGGATGTGTTGGCGGGCAAGGCGGTCATCGTCATCTTCAAGGATTCCAATGCCGATGAGGCCACGCAGGCCTATTACGACGCATTGGGGCAGGGGCTGCGTATCGGAAAATACAACGGCGATGTGATCTATTCCGCGCCATAGGAGACATCATGAAAATCCAGGAAAAATTTGATCTCACGGGCCGTGTGGCCGTGGTGACGGGCGGCGTGGGCTTGCTCGGCGCCGAGTTTTGCAAGACGCTGGCAGAGGCGGGCGCGGCTGTGGCCGTGGTGGACCTGAACGGGGCAGCTGCCAAGAAAGTGGCGGCGGGCCTCGTCGCGGATGGCTATCGCGCTATTGCAGCGCCGACCGATATCACCAAGCCCGAGTCGGTCAACGCGATGGTGGAGATGGTCGTCAGGGAATTCGGGCGGCTGGACATCCTCGTCAACAGCGCGGCCCTCGACCCGAAGTTTGATCCCGATGCGGCGGCCAAAGGCATCGCCCCGGGCGCCTTCGAGGATTATCCGCTCGAACAGTGGAACGCGGCCCTGAACGTCAACCTGACGGGCATGTTCCTGGTGACGCAGGCTTGCGTCAAGCAGATGAACGCGCAAGGACAGAAGGGCAGCATCATCAACATCTGCTCGACCTATGGCCTGAACGGCCCCGACCAGCGTATTTACATCAAGGATGGCAAGCGTGTGGCTTTCAAGCCCGTCTATTACACCGTCACCAAGGGCGGCGTGCTGGGCTTCACCAAATATCTCGCGGCCTATTACGCCAGCACGGAGATCCGCGTCAACGCCCTCACGCCGGGTGGCGTGTTCAACAACCACGAGGAATATTTCGTCAAGAACTATTCCGCCAAGACCATCCTGGGCCGCATGGCGCGCAAGGACGAGATGAACGGCGCGCTGCTGTTCCTGGCCTCGGATGCGTCCTCGTACATGACGGGCAACAACGTCGTGGTCGATGGCGGGTGGACGGCGTGGTAATTGGTAATTACCGTCTGGACTCTATCGGAGAAAATCTATAAATGATCCTAGAAAAAGAGATAATTGGTAAAACTCTTTCTCTCATCCTCGTTTCTGAAGAAGATGAAACCATTGTGGTAACAGGTACGATTCAACGCAACGGTAAGGGGTTGGTGTTTCAAAATACCAACGAGGGTGTTGTAATTTCAATGTCTGATGATGTGCTTCAGCGTATCAAAGTGGTTACAGGGGAGATCCGACCTATTTTGAATGATGCTGATTTTGCACTCACTCTTTCCGTTGGCAATTTGCCCGATGGTATCTCGATTGAAGGCATGATTCCAACTGGATTGAAATGGCCAAAAGATGAGTAACTACTTTCTTTCGCTGATGACTGATTATTAAAAACGATGACTGAAGTTCTCGCTCTCATCCCCGCGCGCGGCGGCTCGAAAGGCATCCCGCGCAAGAATATCCGCAGCTTTGCTGGCTGGCCGCTGATCGCGTGGAGTATCGCCGCGGCCCAGCAATCGAAGTATGTCACGCGCATCATCGTCAGCACCGACGACGAGGAGATCGCAGCGGTGGCGCGCGAGCATGGCGCGGAGACGCCTTTCCTACGTCCCGCCGAGTTCGCGCAGGACAAGTCCACCGATCTGCCCGTCTTCGAACATGCGCTGAACTGGCTGGCCGAACACGAAGGCTATCATCCCGAGGTTGTCGTGCAACTGCGGCCCACGTCGCCTGTGCGCCCGTGCGGGCTGATCGATGATGCCATCCAGATTCTGCTCGACCATCCCGACGCGGACTGTGTGCGCGGCGTGGTGCCTTCGGGACAGAATCCGCATAAGATGTGGCGCTTCGACGACCCCAAGCAGCCGATGAATCCGCTGCTCACGGTCGAGGGTATCGCCGAGCCGTACAACGCGCCGCGTCAGATCCTGCCGCCGACCTACTGGCAGACGGGTCACATCGACGCCATCCGCGTCTCGACGATTTTGAATCGCCACACGTTGACGGGTGACATCATCTATCCGCTGGTGATCGACTCGAAGTACACGGTCGACATCGACACGCTACCCGACTGGGTCAAGTACGAAGCGTTGGTCTACAGTGGCCTCGAAATGGTCAGCCCTGGAAAAGCCCGCCGCCCGATGCCTGATTCCGTTAAAATGGTGGTCACCGACTTCGACGGCGTCATCACCGACGGGCGCGTCTGGGTGAACGGAGACGGCGTCGAAACGGTGGCCGCTTCACGGTCCGATTCGATGCGTATCCGTCAGATGCGTGCCGCGGGCATCGAGGTCATGATCCTGTCCTCGGAAGTCGACAACGTGGTCAGCGCGCGCGCCAGAAAGATGGGCATCCAGGCCATCCACGGCATGGGGCTCGACGGCAAGGGCGAAGTGCTCAAGAATATCCTGGCCGAGAAGAATTTGAACGCGGCGGAGGTGGTCTACCTCGGCAACGACTTCAACGACCTGCCCTGCTTCGACGTGGCAGGCTGGGCTGTGGCCGTCGCGGATGCGTATCCCGAAGTGCTGCGCGCCGCGGATTATGTGCTGAAAACGAACGGCGGCTTTGGGGCGTTGCGAGAGTTGTGCGATCTGATTTTGAAAAATAAATAATGTCGTTGCGAGCGGAGCGAAGCAACCTCCCTAAAATATGAGATTGTTTCCCGCAGACTCGCAATGGCATAACCCAAGGAGAAAACATGGCACGCGAAATTAAACTCGGAAATCGAATGGTCGGCGACGGGCATCCTGCCTACGTGATCGCCGAGATCGGTATCAACCACAACGGCGACATGGACATCGTCAAGGGCATGATCGACGCCGCCGTGCATGCAGGCGCTGATGCGGTCAAGTTCCAGAAGCGCACGCCCGAAGTCTGCACTCCGCCCGAACAGCAGAAGCAGATGCGTGAGACGCCCTGGGGCTACATCACCTATCTCGACTACCGCTACAAGGTCGAGTTCAACGAAGAGCAATACCGCGAGATCGACCGCTACTCGCGCGAAAAAGGCATCGCCTGGATGGCGTCGGTCTGGGATGAACCATCGGTGGACTTCCTGGAGAAGTTCGACACGCCTGCCTACAAGGTCCCGTCCGCGTCGCTGACCGACCTGCCGCTGTTGAAGTACGTGCGCAAAACGGGCAAGCCGATGATCATCTCCACGGGCATGTCCACGATGGAGCAGATCCACAAGGCCGTCAACGTGATCGGCACCGAGAACCTGATCATCATGCACTGCACCAGCACCTATCCGTGCGAGCCCGAGGAACTCAACCTCAAGATGATCGAGACCCTGCGCCGCGAATTCCCGAACAACCCGATCGGATACTCGGGCCACGAGGTGGGACTCGTCCCCTCGGCGGTGGCCGTGGCCCTGGGCGCCTCGTCCGTGGAGCGCCACCTGACCCTCGACCGTGCCATGTGGGGTAGCGACCAGGCCGCGTCCGTGGAACCTGGCGGCTTCGAGAAGCTGATCAAGTACATCCGCGTGACCGAGTCCGCGTTGGGCGATGGCGTGAAGAAGGTTTACGAATCCGAGAAGGGTTCGATGAAGAAACTGCGCCGCGTCGTTTCGGACGATTAATTTGTTGTAGGGGCGACCGGCCGGTCGCCCCTACGGATATTTTATGACCCTGACCCAAAAGCTCCGCCGCACGCTCCGCCCTGTGGGGAAGACTGCCCAGGCCATCTGGCGCTGGAAGCGGCTCTCGTTTCATGAGGCGCCGCCCGTCTTTGGCAACTCCAAGCCGAAGAGCGGGTCGCATTTGTTGTTGCAGATCCTGAACGGTTTCACGGAGATCATGCCGTATCGCTACGTGGACGCCGACCCGATCCGCACGATCAACAAGGATGGCGGACGACGGACCGCAGACCGTGTCGCGGCGGACCTGCAGCGTGTGCCGCAGGGTGTGATCGGCTGGGGCTACGTCGAGGCTTCACCTGAGAACGTGGCGGTGCTATGCCAGCCGAACCGCGTGAACTATTTCATCTACCGCGATCCGCGCGACATGCTGGTGTCACAGGTCTTCTTTGCGACCGACATGCACGAAGAACATGGGATGCACGAGTATTACAAATCCTTGCCCGACTTTGGCGCGCGGCTCAACGTGGCTATCACAGGTATCGAACGCGACGGGCTGAAGATGGTCAGCGTGAAGCAACGTTACGAAGGCGTGTTCCAGTGGCTGGATCAAAAGCACGTCATGTGCCTGCGCTTCGAGGACCTCATCAACCACCGCGACGACACGTTGAATGCCATGCTCGACGAAGTCGAAAAGACGGGTTACCGCATCCCCACGCTGCGCGAGAAATCCCTGGCTGTGCTGGTTGAAGCCATCCAACCGAAGAAGAGTCACACCTTCCGCTCGGGCAAGACGGGCGGCTGGAAACAGCACTTCACCGACGAACACAAACGATTATTCAAAGAAGTGGCAGGGGATCTGTTGGTTAGACTCGGCTACGAACAAAATAATGATTGGTAGGAGCGGGGTGACCTGCCCTGATTCACGATGAAAGAATTTTTCACCCAACGCATCCAGCGCGGACTCGTGCGCCGCTTCAACAATCTCAAGGTGGCGGCGGTGGCGAGGAGCGTCGTCCGCAAATCGCCGCCCGCTTCGGGACAGCCCGTGGTGTTCTTCAAGGCTTCCACGGGCATCGATGACCTGTCGTGGAACAGCGGCTTTCATCTGCTGGCTTCGTGGGCGCTGCGCCTCAAGGGCATCCCTGTGGCGTATTTTGCCTGTCACGCGGGCATGAGTCATTGCGTGCTGGGCACGAACCGCGACAATCCGCACAAGGCGCCGCCGTGCGCGTCGTGTGTGATGCAATCGAAGTCGTTGTATGCGGGAGTGGAAAAGTTGGAAGGTTTGAAGGTCGGAAGGTCGGGCGTGAGATGGTTTGACTTTCAGCGCGACCCTGAATTGGCATCGCAGATTGCGGAGCTTTCTGTTCCTGAACTTTCTGCGTTCCATTTTCAAGAAATTCCCCTCGGTCCGCTGTGCCTGCCCGGTTTGCGCTGGATTTTGCGCATCCATCACTTGAGCGATGACGAGAATACGCGCTATTTACTGCGCGAATATATCTCGTCGGCGTGGAACGTGGCGCGCCAGTTCTCGAAATTCCTGGATGAGACCAATCCGCGCATGGTGATTGTCTTCAACGGACAGTTCTTCCCCGAAGCGACAGCGCGTTATCTGGCCCAGCAACGCGGACTGCGGGTGGTCACGCACGAAGTGGGACTTCAACCCGCGACGGCTTTCTTCACCGATGGCGAGGCTACGGCTTACCCAATCCACATCCCCGCTGACTTTGAGTTGAGCGACGCGCAAAATGCGAAGCTGGACGCCTATCTTGCCAAACGTTTTCAGGGCGACTTCACGATGGCGGGTGTCAAGTTCTGGGCAGACATGCAGGGACTCGACGAAGCCTTCCTGCAAAAGGCGGCAGGTTTCAAACAGATCGTGCCGATCTTTACCAACGTCATCTTCGACACCAGCCAGCCGCACGCCAATACGGTCTTCGAGGACATGTTCGACTGGCTCGACCTGACGTTAGAGATCATCCGCGCGCACCGCGACACGTTGTTCGTGATCCGCGCCCACCCCGATGAGCTGCGCGTGCGCAAGGCCAGCCGCGAAACGGTGGCAGGCTGGGCCGAGAGTCGCGCCATCGAAACGGAACCAAACGTCGTCTTCGTCAGCCCGCAGGAGACGCTCAGCTCGTACGAGTTGATCCAGCGTTCGAAGTTCGTCATGATCTACAATTCCACCATCGGCCTGGAGGCTTCGATCCTGGGCGCATCCGTGTTGTGTGCAGGCAAGGCGCGCTTCACGCAGTATCCGACCGTGTTCTTCCCGCAGACGGTGGAAGAGATAAAGAGCAAGGCGGAAGAATTTTTAGCGGCTGAGAAGATCGAGGTCCCCGCTGAGTTCAAACGCAACGCGCGCCGCTTCTTGTATTATCAGCTTTACCGCACCTCGCTGCCCTTCGGTGATTTCCTCGAACCGTCGGTGCGCACGACGCAGACACGCCTGAAGACCTTCAGCCTCGACAAGTTGATGCAGTCCGATGCGGTGCAAGTGATTTTGGATGGGGTGCTCCACAACGGGGACTTTCTGCTCAAGGAATGAAAAAAGAACCGCCGCGATGAGCGGCGGTTTTGATTATTCTTGTAGCGTGATCTCTTTCCTCGGCTTGACCCCTGTCTTGCCTGCGAAGTAACCCTTGATGGCTTTCAGGTCGGCCTCGGCATCCTCACCGGGCTGGAAGATCTGCCCCACGTTGACCTTCTTGCGGATGCCGTCCACGGCGGCGAAGACGATGGGAATGCCCGCGCTCCTGGCGATGTGATAGAAACCCATCTTCCACTCGCGGACGTGTTTGCGCGTGCCCTCGGGGGCAATGACCAGGATGAACTGTTGTGAGCGCTGGCAGGCGTCCACCATCTGTTCCACCAGCCCCGTCGATTGGGAGCGGTCCACGGGGACGCCGCCGCACCAGTAGAAGAACCAGCCAAAGGGATTGTTGAACAGCTCCGCCTTGCCCATGAAGCGCACGTTGGCACGCAGGGTAAAGATCACGGCCAGGAACAGCAGGAAGTCCCAATTGGAGGTGTGGGGCGCGCCGATCACTACGAACTTGTCCAGGTCGGGGAAGCGGCCGTCCACCTTCCAGCCGACCAGGCGCAGGCTCAGACGCGCCAGCAGGTGCAGGATGTCGCTCAGGAGGGGGGTATTGAAGATGGTGGTTTTCATCATCAAATCATAACCCCGCCCCGCCTCGAAAGTCGCTCGCGGGCGCGGTTCTGTGGTTAAATATCCCCATGACCGTGAAATCGTCCCTTCGCTCCCTCGTCTACCAAACCGAAAAAATGTCTCAGCGTCTGCGCTTTGCGGCGCAACCCACGCCTGCAAACGGATGGCCTGCGCTCTTGAGCATTTCCTTCCCGAAGAGCGGCACGCATCTGCTCGACCAGATCCTACTCGGCTTGTCGCAGGTTGCGCCGTTCTCGAAGCGCGTGCATTCCTTCTACGCCGAATACGAAGGCGAGAGCGGGGTCAAGCGCGCGCCCGAGCAGGCCCTGCGCTGGCTGGATTCCCTGCGGCCAGGCGACATCGCCTCGGCCCATCTCTTTGCCCGCCCCGAAGCCGCCGCCCGCGTCTGCTCGCCGCGCTTCGTGCCGTACTTCATCTTCCGTGACCCGCGCGACGTGGTGGTCTCGCACGTCTTCTACGTGACCGACATGGAGCAGCGCCATGTCCACCACGCGTATTATCAGTCGCTGCCCGATTTCGACGCGCGGCTCAAGGTCAGCATTCTGGGGCGGCCCGATGCGGAGGTCGAGTTCCCCAACATCGCCGAGCGCTTCGCGCCCTACCTCGGCTGGATCGACCGCCCCGAGGTGCTGACCCTTCACTTCGAGGACTTGATCCACGACCGTGCCGCGACCCTGTCCCGCATCCTCGACCATCTGCTGGTCCGCGTCCCGCTTTCCTCGCCCCGTGAGTTGACTCTGTCCGCGATGGAGGAATCCATCAACCCGGGCAAATCTCCCACCTTCCGCTCGGGCAAGACGGGCGAGTGGAGGAAGTACTTCACCGACGAGCATAAGCGCATCTTCAAGGAGGTGGCTGGGGATCTGTTGGTGAAGTTGGGGTATGAGAAAGATGGGAATTGGTAAGGGCGGACATCGGGATTCGGGAGTTGGAATTCGGGTATCGGTTGGAGGTCGAGATGAGCGTGAAGAGTTTGGAGACGCTGGAGGCATGGGAGAAGGCGCGTAATTTCTCTTTAAGAATATATCGTGAGGTGCTGCCCCTGCTTCCGCCCGAAGAAAAGTGGAACCTGAATCAGCAATTGCGGCGTTCCGCCAGCAGCACCCCCGCCAATATCGCGGAGGGATATGGCCGCTTTTATTACCAGGAAACCATCCGTTTTTGTTATATTGCCCGTGGTTCTTTGGAAGAGACATTGAGTCATCTGGTCTTGTGTGCCGAGATGAATTACATTCCCAGATCCTTGTTTGACACGCTCGAACAGGATGGTGAGAAATTGACCCAGTTGATCAACGGGTACATCGGCTATTTGAAGCGCAGCAAACAAGGCCTGAATGAGCCAGGCGTGAATCATGCCATCAAGGAAGAACAATCCCAGTACGATCTTCCCTTGCCCGAAGACTCTACCAGCGAATAACAACTCCCCATGCCCGATTCCCGAATTCCAATTACTTGCTCCCTCGTCATTCGCGCGTATAACGAAGCTGCCCATCTGCCGCGGTTGTTGGAAGGCATCCGCCAGCAGACTGTCAGAGACGTGGAAGTCATCCTGGTGGACTCAGGCTCGACCGACGGGACGGTGTCCATCGCAGAATCCTTCGGGGCGCGGATCGTGCACATCCCGTCCGCGGAGTTTACGTTTGGACGCTCGCTCAACCTCGGGGTCCAGGCCGCGACGCGGGAATTGGTCGTCATCGCCAGCGCCCACGTCTATCCCGTCTATCCCGATTGGCTGGAGACGCTCCTGCGTCCCTTTGCGGACGAGAAAGTCGCCTTGACCTACGGCAAGCAGCGCGGACCCGCCAGCGCCAAATATTCCGAGCAGCAGATCTATCATCAATGGTACGGCGAGGCGAGCCAGCCGAGACAGGCGACGGCCTTCTGCAACAACGCCAATGCCGCCATCCGCAAGAGCCTGTGGGAGCGCAATCCCTATGACGAAACGTTGACGGGACTCGAGGACCTGGCCTGGGCCAAGTGGGCCAAGGAGCAGGGACACGAGATCGCCTACGTGGCCGAGGCGGAGATCATCCACGTCCACAACGAGACGCCGCGTGGCGTGTACAACCGCTATCGGCGTGAGGCCATGGCGCTGCGGCGCATCTACCCCGAGGCGCATTTCAACTACTACGACTTCCTGCGCCTGACCGCGACCAATATCCTGAGCGACCTGTGGCACGCCGCGCGCGAAGGGGTGCTGTGGCAGAACCTGGTTTCGATCTTCTGGTTTCGCACGATGCAATTCCACGGCACGCGCATGGGACACCGCGAGACCAGCCTGGTCACGCCGCAGCTGCGCGAGACGTTCTATTATGCGCGGGAAAGAAAGAGGAAAGAGGGGAAGACGCGCGACGTGGAGCCGATTCGATATCAGTGAAGAGGCAGACTTCCGAAGCGCGGAAGAACGGCGGACTTCGGAAGTTTGCTTATTTCTCCAACTCCTGAATGTATTGGATCACTTCGTCGGGCAGGGCTCGAGTCTGGATGTATTGCATGACCAGGTCCTTATATTCTTCTGGCGATCCAAAATTCTCTGCGATAAATTCGCGGTCGACCAGGGTGCCTTCGCGCAGGTTCAGCCATTCCAGATAATTGGAAAATTCCCATTCTTCAGGGAGAAATACCAACCCGTCTTTGACAGGGTTGGCATGGATATAGATGCACAGCTTTAATAGATGAGGATAGGTGGCAATTGGCTTGCCTTGAAATTGACCTTGAAACAGCGCCCCAACCCGCGAAAAGCGTTTGTTGATGGCTTTGGTGTAGGAAATTCCAAATTTTTGCATAGCGAGGGATACTTGTTTTGAAGCTTCCCTGGCTGAGACTTCCGAAGTCTTTAAGACTTCGGAAGTCTTCTGGCTGGGTTTCACCCTCACCAGCATGTGATAATGGGTGGGCATGAGACAATAGGCCAGAATGTCCACGTGCTCGTGCAGATACTTCTTGATGTTCTTCAGGAAGTAGAGATAGTTCTCCTGCTCGAAGAAGACCGCCTGGCGGTTGTTGCCGCGGTTGTAGAAGTGATAATACTGGTCGGGGAGGAAAGGCGTTTCGCGGCGGGGCATGACAGGGCTCCTGGCAGGCTTAAACTTCTAAAGCACCAAAGAACGGCGGACTTCGGAAGTTTGGAATTACAGCAAGGTAGGTTTGGGGTAGTTTTCGTCAGCAGGAATGTCAATTTTTTCTTTACAATCGGGAAACTTGGGGCAGGCATAGAACGAACGGCCTCTATACGCACCCTTCTGGGCGGTCTTGATCACCATTGGGATTTTATGTACGGGGCAGCACGGAACTTCGAGTTCCTGCTTTTCAAAATAAGGTTCCAACCGCTCTTTAATAGAGTCAGAATTAAATTCGAACTGCACAGGAAAACGCAGTAGGGGTAGGAATGCGCTTTCAAATACCCTGTTCTTGAACTCATCGCGGCGTTTAGCCTTCTCCTGATTGTGACTGCTGTCATCCAATTCGATGCCGAACAAAGGTTGAAGTGTCTTAGGGTTACACAATAAAAAGTCAATATGGCGTTGGACAATACGATTGCGCGCCGTTTGATAGCGTTCCCTGTCGATTATATAAAAAACGTCTTGCAACCCTATTTTTGGAAATATTTTTGCCCGATCTCCCACCGCTTCCAGCAGGGCAAGATAAAAAGCATGTTCCGCATTGGTTAATACACTTGAACGAGTGCGATAAGGAAGATGATTGTCCTTCTCCCAATCAGGCTGAAGCCCCACCAGTCTCAAAATGGCCGATAGACAGCCGTCCGCTTGTCTTTCCATCTGTCTCGTCATCAAATCAATCCTCTATCCTTGAATTTCTTT
Organism: uncultured Anaerolineales bacterium; assembly: GCA_937928015.1. Lineage (GTDB taxonomy): Bacteria > Chloroflexota > Anaerolineae > Anaerolineales > Villigracilaceae > JACPVF01. Next base: position 19,903 of record CALFXA010000008.1, read on the forward strand.
ATAGCAGTTAGGTGAATTATAAACTGTCTGGTCATTACCCTCCATAAACCAGTTTGTAATCCTGTTGTAACAGGATTACAAACGAGTCTTAACAAGATTCAAAACGAGTCTTAACAGGATTCCTGCCCCACCCGCTCCTGCGGGACACCCTCCCCAAATGCGACAGAAGTACCGTCGTATTTGGGGAGAGTCGGGGAGGGGCTTGAACCTTACGCCTTCTCGTACTCGACCGTCGCCAGCACCTTCTTGAATTCCTTGCCCGCGTTGAAGCGCGGCAGCAGGTTGGTGATCTGGCTGGCGCGCACTTCCTCGGCGGTGGCGGCGCCGTCAGCTTCGTTCTTCAGCCAGAAATTGCCGAAGTCGCCCAGTTCCACGATATTTCCCGCCAGCAATTCCTGCGGGATGACCGTCAGCAGGGCTTCCAGCACCGCCATCGTATCGGCGCTCGACACGGTGGACATCTGCGAGATCTGCGCCGACAACTGGCGCAGGCTCTTGCGTCCGCTGGACGTGACGGAAGGATAGAACTTCTTGGGGATCGAGGGGTTGGCAGGATTGCCACGTTCCACAACATGGTATTTCACAGTCATTTCAGCCTCCTTGAGACGTGAGAAAAGGGTGGATGTTGTGGGGGACTTGCTTACGAGCAGAAGTTCCCCGTTGAGCGCAGTATAGCATGAGCGGCACGCGGCCTGGTTTACACTCTTGAAAAGGAAGGGGCATCGAGACCTCCGAGGTCTCCAAGACCTCGGAGGTCTGCATGAAGGCATTTCGGCCTGGTAGCATTTGGATTCTTGAAATCGGTCAGGCCTCGACTACAAGTATGATACAATCTTTTCAGTGCATGGGTAGCAGGGCGGACCACCAACAAAAAGATGCGTTCCATTCAACGCCTGGATGTAAAAAACACTATCATGCTGATTGTATCCACCCGCCCGATGTCCAATCTGGCGGATTTTAGCAGCGACGTTGCACTTGCAGCGCGCTTGATTCCAGGAGAAAAAATGGAATATAGACTTTATGTTGGAAACCTGTCTTATGAGGTCAGCGAAACTGACTTGCAGGAACTGTTTACGCAGGCTGGCACAGTCAAATCGGTGGCGTTGATCAAGGACAAGTTCTCTGGGCAGCCCAAGGGCTTCGCCTTTGTCGAGATGGAGAATCAGGCGGATATGGAAAACGCCATTACCACGCTCAACGAAAAGGAATACAAGGGCCGCCCGCTGGCGGTCAGTGTTGCCCGCCCGCGCGAAGAACGGCGCGACTTTGGCGGAGGCAATCGCGGCGGCGGAAATTCATCTGGCCCCCGCAAGCATAAGGCTGGCAGCAACCGCCGTCCGTACTAAAACGAAAAAAACCGCCCTGCAATATGGGCGGTTTTTTATTGTCCCAGGGGAGCGGCGAATTCCGTGGGGTTCTCAAGATGCGACTCCTTGAGAATTCCCATAAAACCTTTTGGGCGTGGATTACGCGGATGGACACGGACAAACACAGATTCTTTGAAGGTTTTTCCGTGAGAATTCGTGAAATCTGTGGCATTCGCATACAGAATCACGGAAGCTTCGAGAGAGCCCAAGAGGTTTTACCACGGTTTCGAGACCTCCGAGGTCTCCAAGACCTCGGAGGTCTGCGGGTCTGCTGGGACACCCAGATTCTCGAGTCGATTCGGTATAATCGCCTTCTATGAAACTTGTCGCCCTTGTTCCCATGCGCCACCACAGCCAGCGCGTGCCTGGCAAGAACTACCGTCCGCTGGCGGGAAAACCCCTCTTTCACCACATCCTTGAAACCCTGCTGGACGTGCCCGAGATCGACCAGGTCGTGGTGGACACCGACTCCGAACCCGTCATGGACGGCCTGCGCCAGCACTTCCCGCAGGTGGCCATCATCGACCGCCCCGCCTCCCTGCGCGCCGACGACGTGCCCATGAACGAGATCCTGCTGCACGACACGAGCCTGTTCCCCGCCGACTTCTACCTGCAAACTCACAGCACCAATCCGCTGCTGCGCGCCGAGACGGTCTCGCGCGCCATTCAGGCCTTCCACGCGGGTTACCCCAACACGGACTCGCTCTTCTCGGTCACGCGCCTGCAAACCCGCCTGTACTTTCAAGATGGCACCGCCATCAACCACAATCCGCGCGAGTTGATCCAGACCCAGGACCTGCCGCCCGTCTACGAGGAGAATTCCTGCCTCTACATCTTTAACCGCGCCAACCTGCTGGCCAAACATCACCGCATCAGCGACCATCCGCTCATGTTCGAGATCGATGCCGACCAGGCCTGGGACATCGACGAAGAACTCGATTTCGCCATCGCCGACTTTCTCCTGACCCGTTCGAAGAAAAATGAATAGACTCAAATCGATTCAATCCACCTTGGGACGGTGGTTCGCCGCGCCCTGGTACCCGCTCGCCTTCAGCCTGTACCCCGGGCTGGCCCTGCTCTCCGTTAACATGGGACAGATCGAGGCAAGCGCGGGCCTGCGCGTGCTGCTCGTCTCGCTGGCCTTCGGGCTGATGTTGTTCTTCCTCTTAGGCTTAATCCTGCGCCAAATCCATCGCGCGGCCTTCCTCGCCACCTTGTGGATGGCGCTCTTCTTTTATTATGGTCACGTCTATAACCTGATCCAGGACAAATACCCCGACTTCAACTCCACGCCCTGGCTGCTGTCGCTGTGGGGCGTGTTGATGATTCTGTCCGTGATGTGGGCCACGCGCCCGAAACTGAAGATCGCGAACCTGGCCGTCAGCTTGAACGTGGTCACGCTTGGGCTGGTGGGGATGTCTGGGGGGCAGGTCCTGTTCGGGTCCACGGCGGGGAACGGGCATCGCGCCGCCGCGGAGTTCGCCCCCGTCCAGGCGTTGAATCCGCCCGAAGGGCAGGCGCTTCCCGACGTCTATTACTTCATCCTCGACTCATACACGCGCGCCGACCTGCTCCAATCGGCTTACGGCTACGACAACAGCGACTTCCTGGCGGCCCTCGAAGAGCGCGGATTTTACGTGGCGGAGTGTAGCCAGGCCAACTTCACGCGCACCGAGCTTTCGCTGGGTTCGTCGCTGAATATGCTCTACTTGCAGGACCTCGACAGCAAGTTCACGCCCGAGAGCGAGGCGCGCAGCCGCCTGTGGGACTCGCTCAAGCACAGCGCCGTGCGGTACAATTTCGAGAGCCTCGGCTATCAGACCGTTGCCTATGCCACGGGCTTCGCCTGGAACGAACTGCGCGACGCCGACCATTTCTACAGTCCGCCGCCGCTCTCCTCGGGGCTGAGCGAGTTCGAAGGGCTCTTCCTGCGCACTACGCTGGCGCGCTACGCCGAGGACCTGGGCTGGGTCGACGATGACGCGATTATGGCGCAGGAATACCGAGACCGCTTCAACACCGTCTTCGACAGCCTGGATGACGTCGCGCGCAACCCCGCCCCGACCTTTGCCTACATCCACCTTATCTCGCCGCATCCGCCCTTCGTCTTTGGCCCTGATGGACAGCCGACCGATCCCGCGAAGTTCTGGAACGACAAGCGCCTGTATCCCAGCAGCCTGTACAAGCAGGGCTACACCGACCAGATGACCTTCCTGAACGGGAAGATGCTGGATGCCATCGATACCATCCTGAAGAATTCCGACACGCCACCCATCATCATCCTGCAAGGCGATCACGGTCCCTGGTTGCAGCCCAAGACCCAGCACATGTTCATCCTGAATGCCTACTATCTGCCTGGACATAACGACGAGCTTTACCCGACCATCTCGCCTGTCAACACCTTCCGCCTGATCTTCGACGACTACTTCGGCGGCGATTATCCTTTGCTCCAGGACCTTTCCTACTACTCGCCCGTTCCCAAGTTGTATCAATTTTCCGAACTCCCGAACCTCTGTGAGAAATAAATGCCAACTGTTTTGCTGACCGCCCCCTATATGCTCCCGTTCGTGGAGCGCTTCCGCCCCGTCTTCGAAAAGCACGGCCTCGACCTGATCATCCCCGATGTGCTGGAACGCATGGAGGAAGCCGACCTGCTGAAATATGCGGGCCAGTTCGACGGCGCCATCTGTGGCGACGACCGCTACACCGAGCGGGTCATTGCCGCCTGCGCTCCCCGTTTAAAGGTCATTTCCAAGTGGGGGACGGGGGTCGATTCCATCGACGCCTCGGCCTGCTCCCGTTACGGCGTGACTCTGTGCCGCACCCCCAACGCCTTCACCACCCCCGTGGCGGATTCCGTGCTGGGCTACATGCTGGCCTTCGCCCGCCGTCAGCCGTGGATGGACAGGGAGATGAAGAGCGGCAAGTGGGAGAAGATCCCCGGCAAGACCCTCAGCGAATGCACGCTGGGTGTGGTGGGCGTGGGCAACGTCGGCAAGGCTGTCGTCCGCCGCGCGCGGGCCTTCGGCATGCAGGTCTACGGCACCGACATCGTGGACATCGACCACGTCTTCGTGGGCGAGTCGGGCATCCAGATGACCGACCTGCCGACCCTGTTGTCCAATTCCGATTTCGTCTCGATCAACTGCGACCTGAATCCCACCTCGCATCATCTGATGAACGCCGACACCTTCGCGCTGATGAAGCCGACCGCCGTCCTGATCAACACCGCGCGCGGACCGATTGTCGAAGAGCAGGCGCTGATCGCCGCTTTGCAATCAGGTCGTATCGCAGGTGCCGCCCTGGACGTGTTCGAGTTCGAGCCGCTGCCCCTCGAAAGTCTGCTGCTCCAGATGGACAACGTGATGCTCGCTCCGCACAACTCCAATTCCAGCCCCGCCGCCTGGGAACGCGTTCACTGGAATACGATCAAGAACTTGGTTGAAGGGCTGGGGATCCCTTTTTAGTACACGGATTTCACGGAAAGCACGGAGAATCTTTCGGTTGACGGAGGAGAAAATTAAGATGGCTCGAAAATTCGAGGGGAAACATTCGGACATTACCGAAAAGATTTTAGGCGCTTTCTTCCAACTCCACTCCGAGCTTGGTTTCGGATTCTCGGAAAAGGTCTACGAAGCCGCGCTGGAGGCCCTGTTGACCGAGATGGGCCTGACGGTCGAACGACAAAAAGAAATCAAAGTGTATTATCATGGCCGAGTTGTCGGCGAGTACAAAGCTGACATAATTGTCAATGGCGTGGTCCTGTTGGAGCTTAAGTCGGTGGACCGCCTCATCGAGGCGCATGATGCCCAGATGCTCAATTATCTAAAAGCCACCGAACTCGAAGTCGGCCTCCTGCTGAATTTCGGCCGTCAGGCAGAGTTCCACCGCAGGGTGTACGACAACCCGCGCAAAGGCTCGCTTTCCTAGGCCAGGAATCCACAACTCTGATGATATCCACGCACCCAAACATTTATCTTCACCCGACACGGATTGTTACATTCGTCACGGCTTGCAAGACTCCGTAAACCACTGAAAATGTCCGTGGACTCCGTGTCATCCGTGTACTAAAGGAATCAACCTCATGACCAAAACCATCCTCATCACCGGCGCGGCAGGCGGAATCGGCCGCGCAGCCGTCTCTCTGTTTGCGCAGAATGACTGGCGCGTCATCGGCGTGGACCGCCAGCCATTTGCCACCCTGAGCGAAGCCGATGGGTTCCCGCAGAACGGACTCTTCATCCAGGCCGATGTGGCCCGCCCCGAGGACATGCAGTCCATTTTCGAGCAGGCGCACGCCTTCACGGACAGCCTGGACGCGCTGGTCAACAATGCGGCCTTGCAGGTCGCCAAGCCGCTGGTCGAGACCAGCGTCGAGGAGTGGGATGCGGTCATGGCGGCCAACCTGCGCTCGGTCTTTCTGGGCGTCAAGCTGGCCTATCCGCTGCTCAAGGCACAGGGCGGAGCGGCGGTAGTCAATGTCTCGTCGGTGCATGCCGTGCAGACTTCGGCCAACATCGCCGCCTACGCCGCCTCCAAGGGCGGAATCCTGGCGCTGACTCGCGCGATGGCCATCGAGTTCGCGCCCGACCAGGTGCGTGTCAACGCCGTCCTGCCTGGCGCGGTGGACACGCCCATGCTGCGCGCGGGACTCGACCGCGGCCACGTCGGTCATGGCGACATGCAGGAACGCCTCGACAACCTGGCCCGCAAGACCGTCAACGGACGGGTGGGTCAGCCTGCAGAGATTGCCCACGCCATCTACTTCCTGGCCGACAACGAACAGTCCTCGTTCATGACGGGCCAGGCGCTGGTGGTCGATGGCGGCGCGACGGCTAGGTTGAGCACGGAATAAATTGATTTGCGATTCAGTATTTATCTCTGAATTGTGATTGTCAATGAAACCTGATCAATTCTTTGGGCTTGTGTTGGCTTATCCTTTCATATCACCTATCATTTTTGCGTTAGCCCATCGTTTGATGGAAAGCAGGCAGAAATACGGGTGGATGCAAGGATTGGTTGCTGTTCTTTTTATCAATATTATTCTCATATCCCTTATCTATCTATACGGATACAAACTCTATAGCCCTGTTCTTCTTTTCCTTATTCCGAGTCTTGCTGGTGGCCTCTTACTTATTTTCCCCTTTGGGAATGTTTGGGCCCAAGGTCAGAAAGACGATACAAAGCCTAGCCGTTATAAGCGGATTAGTTTATTAAGCGCGTCTCTTTTGGCAGCCGCCTATGTTTTTTCTCCGTTGATTTCTTATGGCGTTGTTAAAGCCTGCGACGACTTGCATCGTAATTCGGCGGGGCCGCTGATTATGGCAATTTCAGCTTTTGAAAATTCGCGCGGAAATATTCCATCTGATGCTGGACTCCTTGTTCCAGAATTTATTGCAGAAACCCCCATTCCTACTTGTCTGATACCATATTCATGGTTGAAGAATGACAGTGAAATAACTAAAGCGGTTTATCATACTGTTGAATGCGATGATGGCTCTCATTACCTTGTTGTTGTTTCGACCAGTTTAGGTTCAATACAAGCCTTTAACTTTTTATCAAGCACATGGTCAAAAGTTTATTCTTTTGATCCGTCCTGTCACAGTCCACTAGTTATATATCCTGATGATTAAAATGAAACAAACCCTCAAAACCCTTCTCCCCTCCACCGTCCTGCAAACCGTCAAGAATACCTATGACGCCGTCCGCCGGCTGCCGCAGGTGCCAGACGCCTACCTGCATCCCTGGCGGCGCAAGAGCCGTGGACGGATGTACGAGTATCGGAACATCCACGCGGGCAAACGCTGCTTCATCATCGGCAACGGTCCCAGCCTCAAGCGGACCGACCTCTCGAAGCTCAAGGACGAATACACCTTCGGGATGAATCGCATCTACCTGATGTTCCCCGAGCTGGGATTCACCACCACCTACTTTGCCTCGATCAACGACCTGGTCATCGAGCAGTGCGCCGAGGAGATTGCCGCCCTGCCGATTCCCAAGTTCCTAGCCTGGCATTCCAACCGTCACTTTCAGCGCCTGCCCGAGGATTTGGTCTTCCTTTACACCACCTACACGGGTCCGCAGTTTGCCTACGACCTGACCCGCCGCGTCTGGGAAGGGGCCACCGTCACCAACGTGGCGCTGCAACTGGCCTTCTACATGGGCTTCGAGCAGGTCATCCTGATCGGCGTGGACCACAACTTCACCAGCAAAGGTGACGCCAACAAGACCGTCGTCTCGGATGGCGACGACCCGAATCACTTCGATCCACGCTACTTCGGCAAAGGCTTCCGCTGGCAGCTGCCCGACCTCGACACCTCCGAGATCGGCTACACCCTGGCGCGCGATGCCTACCAGAAGGCGGGACGTCAGGTGCTGGATGCGACCGTCGGCGGCAAGCTGACCATCTTCCCCAAAGTGGACTACAATTCCCTCTTCGAATGAAAACCTCACCCTTTGCTGGACCCCGCGCCTGGCTCCCGTTTCTGATCCTGCTCCTCGCCCTCGGCGGGACTTTGCGCCTGCTCGACCTGACCGACCCGCCGCTGGACTTTCACCCCTCGCGCCAGTTGCGCAATTCCCTCGTCGCCCGCGACATCTACTACCACCTGCTGCCTAACACGGATGCGCACACTCTGGCGTTGACCGAGTCCTTCCGCCGCTCGGTGGGGCAGTATGAACCGCCCATCATCGAGACCCTGGTCGCCTGGACCTATCGCCTGACGGGCGGCGAAAACCTCGCTATTCCGCGCCTCTGGGAATCCCTGTTCTGGCTGCTGGCGGGCGTCGCCCTGTTCGACCTGCTGCGCCGCGCCGTATCGCCCTGGGCCGCGCTCGGCGCGCTGACGTTCTATCTCGTCCTGCCCTTCTCTGTGGAGGCCAGCCGCTCCTTCCAGCCCGACCCGCTGATGACCTCCGCCTTCGTGGTCGGGATCTACTTCCTCTATCGCTGGTCGGAGTCATACGCGCTGAGCGGCGCGGGCGAAGCCCGCAAAGTCGAAACGCAGCAATGGCGCTTCGCCCTGCTTGCCGCCCTCTTCCTCGGCTTTGCCACGCTGGTCAAGGTGGTGATCGCCTTCTTCGTGGGGGCGGCGGCGGTCGCGCTGGTGTTGTTCACCCTCGGCTGGAATTTCTGGAAGTCGAAGCAGGTCTGGGCGATGGCCGCCGTGATGATTGCGCCCGCCTTCATCTTTTACGTGTTGCTGCACTCGGGTCGCTCGACGGAATACTTCTTCAGTTGGTCGGCGGCGCTGGTCCAGTTGATCACCACCACGGACTTTTACTCGAAGTGGCTGGCCTTTCTCGGCAGCCTGTTCGGGCTGACGGTGCTCTTCGCGGCCCTGGCTGGGACCTTCCTCGTCCAGCCGCGCCTGCGCTGGCTGCTGGTCAGCTTGTGGGTCGGCTACCTGGCCTATGGCCTGACGCTCCCGTTTCAGATGTACACGCACAGCTATTATCACGTCCAGTTGATTCCCATCATCGCGCTGGGGCTGGCCGGGGTATTGAATCCGCTCTTCGAGGCGGCAGCAGGCCAGGGTCGGGTGGTGCGGGCGGCCTTCGTCGCGGTGATCCTGGCCGTGGTCGGATATCAATCCTGGGTGGCGCGTTCCGTCCTCGTCGCGGAAGATTTCCGCCACGAGCCCGCCATCTGGGCGCAGATCGGCAAAGCCATCCCTGCGAACGCCGAGGTCATCGGCCTGACGCAGGAGTACGGATTCCGTCTGATGCTGTGGGGCTGGCGCAAGATCGACCAGTGGCCCGTGACCAGTGATCTGGCCGAGTTGCGCGGCTCGGATACGGACGCCGCCGCGCATTTCGATGTGCTCACCCAGGGCGAGGATTATTTCCTCGTCACGGCCTTCGGGCAATTGGAGAAGCAGCCCGCCCTGAAGAAGATTTTGGAAAAATATCCCGTGGCCGCCCAAGGCGACGGATTCGTGCTGTACGATCTTAGAAAATAGGACGCGGACGAGACAGCCCGTCAGCATGGCTGTCTGTTTCCCGCTGTGCCCCCACGATCATCCCATGACCCGCATTTCGATCATCACCCCTTCCTATAACCAGGCTGCCTACCTCGAACAGACCCTGCGCTCTGTGCTGGAGCAGAATGTGCCTGGCATGGAATACATCGTCATCGACGGCGCCTCGACCGACGGCAGCGTGGAGATCATCCAGCGCTACGCCAACCGTCTCGCGTATTGGATTTCGGAGAAGGATCGCGGTCAGGCCGAGGCCATCAACAAGGGCTTCGCGCGCGCGAAGGGCGAGATCGTGGCCTGGCTCAACTCGGATGACTACTACCTGCCGGGAGCCATCGCCGCCGCGCTGAAAGCCTTCGACGAGAATCCCGATGTGGTCCTGGTTTATGCGGACATGTTGGCCGTGGATGAGCATAGCCAGACCACCAACGAACTCAAGTACCGATCCCTCACGTTGGAAGACCTGTTGTGCTTCCAGATCATCGGGCAGCCTGCCGTTTTCATGCGCCGTTCCGCGCTGGAAAAGGCGGGCGGACTTGACCTCAACTTTCACCTCCTGCTCGATCACCTGCTCTGGATTCGTATTGCCCAGCAGGGGCGCATCCTGCACGTGAACCAGACCTGGGCGGCGGCCCGTTTTCACGCCGAGGCCAAGAACCGCGCGCGGGCGGCCG
>CALFXA010000009.1 GCA_937928015.1 uncultured Anaerolineales bacterium
CGAGATATCCACTCGTGACTGGAGTTCAGACGTGTGCTCTTCCGATCTGACATCCACTGATCGGTGATCAGTTGCTTGCCGCCAAGCTGCCCAAGACCGATGCCCCGATCGCCTTCCCGAGCATCGATCAAATCGCCGCCGCCAAGCAACTGATCACCGATCAGTGGATGTCGGTTGTTGGCGCGGATGTCAAGTAAGCCCATCTCCAATTCTGTCAATACCAAGCGGGACGCGCCTCAGGCGCGTCCCGCCCTATCAGCGTGGCGGGACTGGCTGGGTGTCATCCCGTTTTTCCTGTTTGTATTCCTCTTCATCGCCCTGCCTTCCTTTCGTCTGCTGATTGGTAGTTTCCAGGACGCCAGCGGTCAGTTCACGCTCAAGAATTTTGCTGACCTGATGGACCCGTCCATTCTGGGAGCGTACTGGGTCACCATCCGTATCAGCCTGACCACGGCCGTAGGCGGCGGTCTGCTGGGATTTCTGATGGCATATGCTGTGACGGTGGGCGGGCTCCCGCGCTGGGTGCGTTCGACCCTATTGACCTTCTCGGGCGTGGCTTCGAACTTTGCGGGTGTGCCGCTGGCTTTTGCCTTCATTACCACCCTGGGCCGCATCGGCATGGTCACGGTGTTCCTGAAATTGATCGGCATCGACCTGTATGACAAAGGCTTCAGTCTGTATAGTTTCTGGGGGTTGACGCTCACTTATATGTATTTTCAATTTCCTTTGATGGTTCTGACGATCACCCCCGCACTGGATGGGCTGCGCCGTGAGTGGCGTGAGGCCGCCGAGAACCTGGGGGCCACCTCCTTCCAGTACTGGACCCGCGTGGCTTTGCCTATCCTGACCCCTGCCATTCTTGGGACGATGATCCTGCTCTTCGGCAATGCCTTTGGCGCGTATGCCACGGCTCTTTCGCTGACGGGCGGATTCATCAACCTGATTACCATCCTGATCGGCTCGCAGATCAAAGGCGACGTGCTGCATAACGTCGGGTTGGGCTACGCCCTGGCGTTGGGTATGGTGGTGGTGATGGGTGTGATGATGACCATCTATTACTTCCTGCGCCGCAGGAGCGAGAGGTGGTTGAAGCAATGAAACGCAGCGTCTTCTGGTCCTGGTTTTGGATGTTCATCGGAACGTTGTATTTCATCCTGCCGTTGATTTCCACCTTTCTGTTCTCCCTGCGCGCAAAAAAGGATGTACTCAGCTTCTTGGCGTACGAGCGCATTTTCGCGGACGTGAATTTCTGGCGCACCTTCGGCTTTTCGCTGATGGTGGGTTTCTTTACCATCCTGGGCAGCATCCTGCTGGTGGTTCCTACCGCATACTGGATCCGCCTGCGCCTGCCCAAGCTGCGCGGCATGATCGAATTCCTGACCATGCTGCCCTTCGTCATTCCCGCCATCGTGTTGGTTTTTGGCCTCATTCGTGTATTCAGTGGGGCGCCGTTCTTCCTGACCAACACCTACACGGGGACGAACGTCCTGTTGGTGGCCGCTTATGTGGTGCTGGCGTTGCCGTACATGTTCCGCTCGGTGGATGCGGGGCTAGGGGCCATCGATGTCCGCTCTTTAACGGAAGCCGCCCAAAGTCTGGGAGCGAGCTGGCCGACGATCCTTTTCAAGGTCATTTTTCCCAATTTGCGCGTAGCCATACTTGGCGGAGCCTTCCTCACCCTGGCTACGGTCATCGGTGAGTTTACCATGGCCAGCTTCCTGGTGGGCATCAAGGCCTTTGGCCCGTATATGTCACTCATTGGGCAGAACAAGACCTACGAAGCCTCTTCGCTGACCATCATCTCCTTCCTGCTTACGTGGTCCTTCATGGGGCTGATCCAACTCTTCAACCGCGGCAAATCGGATAGCGCGCTGGCGGGTGCACACTAACTTAAGGTTGATTCCATGTCCTATCTTTCCATCAGCAACGTTTCAAAGGTCTTCGGCGGCGTGGTCGCCGTGGAAGATTTCAACCTCGAAGTGGAGAAGGGCGAGTTCATCTCTTTCCTCGGGCCCAGCGGCTGCGGCAAGACGACCACTCTGCGCATGATCGCGGGTTTCGAACTGCCTACCTCGGGTGAGGTGGTGCTGGACGGTGAGAACATCACCTACAAGGCGCCGAACGAACGCAATGTGGGCATGGTGTTCCAGTCGTATGCCCTATTCCCGAACATGACCGTGGCGCAGAATATCGGTTTCGGTTTGCAGGTACGCAAGACGCCTGCCGACGAGATCCAGACCATGGTCAAGGAAATGTTGGGTCTGATTCATCTGGAAAAACATGCGGAGAAGTATCCGTATCAGCTTTCGGGCGGACAGCAGCAGCGCGTGGCGCTGGCCCGTGCGTTGGCGATCAACCCGCGTGTGTTGCTGCTTGACGAGCCGCTCTCCGCGCTGGACGCTAAGATCCGCGTGGAACTTCGTCAGGAGATTCGCCGCATCCAGCAGAAGATGGGCATCACCACCATCTACGTCACGCACGATCAGGAAGAGGCGCTCTCCCTCTCCGACCGCATCGTGGTGATGAGCCAGGGTCACATGGAGCAGGTGGGAACTCCTGCGGAGATCTATAATCGCCCCACCACCGAATTTGTGGCCTCCTTCGTGGGACAACTGAACCTGCTGCCTGTCAGCGAAGTGGACCTCAAGAACGGCGTCTGCAAGCTCAACGGTCAACTGGTGCGCTTCGACCATTCCGAGCCGCGCCAGATCAGCGACAAGCCGCGCCTGGCCATTCGCCCCGAGGAATTCCAGTTCGGGCAGACCGAGGGCCGTAACCTGATCCAGGGCCGCGTGGAAGTGGTCATGTTCCTGGGCGCGGTCGTCCGCTTGCGCGTGCGCATCGGCGAGGTGCTTGTTTCGGTGGACCTGTTCAATGAGCGCAACATGACCCTGCCGCGCGTTGGCGACGAGGTGATGGTCAACTTCCCGCCGCACGCCTGCTGGATCATGTAAATCCGAATCTCGAACGATAGTACCGCCGTCGGAGAGACGGCGGTCTTTTTTATCAGGCAGGAATGGGTATAATAATTACATGAAACGCTCTCTGCGATTTCTGATCGCCTTCCTGATCCTGACCGTTTCCCTGGCGTTGCTCTTGTGGGGATTTTGGCCGATGCGCCGCGAGACTCGCGTGACGCCCATTCAGCCGTCCGATATGACCCTGCCGACGCCTTCCTCCTTTTTTCTGGACCCTGAGCCTGGTCTCTGGAGCCTGGCATGACCCGCCGCCCGCGCCTGATCCCGCTCCTGGCCGCGCTGACGTTGATCGCCGTGAGCCTGGCCTGCTCGCAAAGCCTGAATGCTGCGCCTGCGTCCACCTCGGTGGCGGAGTCCCCGGGCGATGGACCCTCCCAGCCCGGAGAATCAGAGAGTCCTACTGATACAGTCCCGCGTCCCACGCTTGAGCCGCCCAGTGTGATCGAACCGACGGCCGTCCCTGTCTCGCCTGCCATCCCCGAACGCCGTCGCCTAACCCTCGACTATCCGCCCCGTATCCGCGCAGGCGATTCGGACATTGTCCGCCTGACCCTCGAAGTGGACGACCAGGGCAATATTACGCCGACCGCGTCGATGGAGGGCAATGTGGTTAAAGGCGGGGTGGTGGAGATTCCCAATCTATATGAGACGCATACCATCATTGTTCAGGCACGCCTCGACCTGGCGGGCGTGGAGGTCAGTCCGCCTGGGGAGACCAGCGCACAACTGGTGCCCGGGCAAACCGTCTCATTCTTTTGGAGCGTCAGCCCGCGCGAGGCGGGCACCTTCCGCGGCACCCTCTGGTTACATCTGCGCTTTGTGGACAAGGTCAGCGGCGAGGAGTCTCAGCGGCCCATTCTGGCCCAGACGGTCGAGATTCAGGGAGCCAATCTCATCGGCCTCTCGGGCAATACGGCGCGGACGGCGGGTCTAATCGGCTCGGTGGCGGGCACCATCATCGGCTTTCCCTTCCTGCAGGACATCCTCAAATTCCTCTGGAAACGCCGCAAGAAATAACCCAGCCTTATCGTGCGAGGTGTCTATATCCCGCGGGGGGAATATATGACGAATATCACCCGAAAAATTGACATGCTTTCATGTTGAAGGCTTTGTTCTTCATGGTACAATTTAAACATCTACATCGCAAAAAAATGACAGTTTGCAGTGTAGGAACGTTACCTTCGCCTTGGAGAAATGTCATGAATCAGTGGCTACTGGTAGCCTTCTTTTTTATTGTGGGGTTAATTATCCCGGTGGGCGCAATCGGGGTGGCAGCCATCCTGGGGCCCAAGAAACCTAATCCAGTCAAGCAGGAAACCTACGAGTGCGGTCTCGAAACCGTGGGTGATAGCTGGGTGCAGTTCAAGGCCCAGTACTACATCTTTGCACTTGTCTTCCTGATCTTCGATGTGGAGACGGTCTTCCTCTTCCCGTGGGCGGTTCGGCTCGGTCAATTGGGCCTGTTCGCCGTAATTGAGGGTATCGTCTTCATTGCCATCCTGATCGCCGGGTTGGTTTACACTTGGCGCAAGGGAATGCTGGAGTGGGCCTAGCCCTTTTGTAAATTTAAGAAAAGGCTGAGAGGAAAAATATCCTGTCAGCCTTTTCTTTCTGTGTAGAGGAGCGACTTATGGATTTTTTGAAGGATCCCCTCAAGCTTGCCGCTGACTGGTTGATCGGCCTGATGACGGGTTGGGGTATGCCCGAGGGTGTAGCCACGGGCGTGGCTGCCTTCCTGGGCATCTTCGTGCTGATTGCCATCCTGATGGTGATCGATATCTTCCTGGTTTGGCTGGAACGTAAGGTGGTGGCGCGCTTCCAGGACCGCATCGGCCCGAATCGTCTCGGCCCCTTCGGCCTGATCCAGCCCTTCGCGGACATCATCAAACTGCTCATCAAGGAAGACATCACCCCCGCCAACGCGGACAAGGTGGTGTACAACCTGGCCCCGATGCTCTCGATGATGTCGGTATTGATTCTGTGGGCCATCATCCCGCTGGCGCCGAACATCCTCGGCGTGGACCTGAACGTGGCGGCGTTATATATTGTCGCCACGGGCGCGATCGGCACGCTGTCTATCATCATGGCGGGTTGGTCGTCGAACAACAAGTTCGCCCTGCTGGGCGCCTTCCGCCAGGTGGCGGTGATGGTGTCCTTCGAGATCCCGATGGTGGCCTCGTTGTTGATTCCCACCATCCTGTCGGGTTCGATGGGCATGAATGCCATTACTCGGGCTCAATACCCGCTTCCCTTCTTTATTCTCTCCCCATTAGCTGCGTTGATCTTTCTGATCGCGGCCATCGCCGAACTGGGACGCGCTCCCTTCGACATGGGTGAGGCCGAGTCCGAGTTGATCTCGGGGTATAACGTAGAATACTCGGGCATGAAGTTCGGTATGTTTTATGCGGGTGAGCTTCTGCACGCCTTTACCTTCGGCGGTTTCTGGGGCATCCTGTTCTTTGGTGGGTATGGTCTTTTTGGCCTAGAAAAACTTCCTGCCTTGGCCTTCCTGGATAATGTATATATCAATATGCTGACCTTGATTGTCAAGGCCGTGATCGGTTACTGGATCATCATGTGGGTCAAATACACCATGATGCGCATCCGCATCGACCACATGCTGGCCTTCAACTGGAAGTTCCTGACCCCGCTCTCCTTTGCCCTCTTGATCGTGACCGCGCTGGTGCACGCCCTGGCCAAGGATGCCTCACCCTGGGTCTACGGTCTGAGCATGTTCCTCTCGAACCTGGTCCTCGGCTGGATCGTGGTCGAGTTCCTACGGCGTTACAGCCGCGCGGAGCGTGAAAAGGTCGAGGGTCCCGCCAAACCCGCCATGGAAGCGGCAGGACACTAGGAGAATTCCATGACTACTGCTCAAATCATTTTCCTCGTCGTTGCGGCGGTTACCCTGGCTTCGGCCTTCATGGTGGTGACCACCCGCAACCTGATCCACGCCGCGTTGTGGCTGGTGGCGACCCTCTTCGGCGTGGCCGTGACCTATGCCCTGCTTGACGCTGGTTTCCTGGCCGTGGTGCAGGTGGTGGTTTACATCGGCGCCATCGCCATTCTGTTTATCTTCGCCGTGATGCTGACCCGCAAGGAAATGCGGGACCAGGGTCCGCAACTGAACTCGGGCTGGTGGATCAGCGCCCTGTTGGCCGTGCTGACCTTCGGCGGGCTGGTTGGGATGCTGTGGGGCTGGCGCGGCATGGATACCCTCGCATCGGAAATGCCCGTCGGTTTCGACTCGATCAATGCCCTGGGCGACGCCCTGATCTCGCCGAACGCGTTCGTCCTGCCGTTCGAAGTGGCGTCCGTCCTCTTGCTGGCGGCGCTGGTGGGCGCGGTGTACGTCGCGTTCAATCCCCGTAGCGGGGACTCTCGCAAATAGGAGGCCCGATGATTCCACTTTCCTGGTATTTGATTTTCGCGGCTGGATTGTTCAGTCTGGGCCTGTTCGGTGTGCTGGCGCGCCGCAATGCGGTCGCCATCCTGCTCGGCGTGGAGTTGATGCTCAACGCCGTCAATATCAACCTGGCGGCCTTCTGGCGCTATGGCAACGTGGCCGACATGACGGGGCAGGTCTTCGCCATCATCGTCTTTGCCGTGGCTGCCGCCGAAGTGGCCGTGGGCCTCGCGCTCGTAATTTCCGTCTATCGCAGCCGTAACACGGTGGTGGCAGACGAGATCGACATGTTGAAGTGGTAGGGCAGTTATGACGACAGAAACTTTGATTTGGTTAATCCCGCTTCCGCCTGCCCTGGCGTTCTTCCTGATTGTGCTGTTCACCAACAAGAACAAGGCGCTCAGTCACACGGTTGGCGTTGGCGCGGCGGTTCTCTCCTGGCTGGCCAGCATGGTCGTTTTCTTCCGCGCCCTGAGCGTGGAGCATCTGGGCGAGCATCCGTTTGTCTCCTCGGTCAACTGGTTGCCGACGGGCGACACCTGGTTCCGCATCGGCGTGGCCATCGATCCGCTCGGCGCGGCCGTGTTGTTCTTCGTGTCGATCACGATCTTCATGATCTTCCTATACAGCGTCGGCTATCATAACTTCGGCCAGCCCGCTGGCGACCATGATCGCAAGGGTCTGCCCCCGCACGGCGCGACCGTCACCGACGAGCACGGACACCAGCACGTCGTCCCGTCCGTCGAGCCGATGTACTCGCGCTTTTTTGCCTTCCTTGGTCTGTTCGCCTTCGGCATGTACACGCTGGTGGTCTCCGATAACTTGCTGACCCTGTTCGTTGGCTGGGAGATCATGGGCCTGTGCTCCTACCTGCTGATCGGCTTCTGGTACGGCAAGCCCTCCGCGCGCGCGGCGGCCATCAAGGCCTTCATGACCACCCGCATCGGCGACGTGTTCATGCTGCTGGGCATCGGCCTGCTGTACTCGCTGACGGGTACCCTGAACTTCCGCGAGATCTTCGGCAACGAAGAACTCATGCACACTCTGGCGACGCCTGGCACGACTCTCTTTGGCCTCTCCCTGGCGGGACTGATCGCGCTGCTGCTCTTCATCGGCACGGTCGGTAAATCAGCGCAGTGGCCGCTGCACGTCTGGCTGCCCGACGCGATGGAGGGTCCGACCCCCGTCAGCGCCATGATCCATGCGGCCACGATGGTGTCGGCGGGCGTGTATGCGGTCATCCGCATGTTCCCGCTGCTCAGCCTCGACCACAACACGATGACCGTGGTGGCCTTCATCGGCACCTTCACGGCCATCTTTGCCGCGACCATTGCGGTGGCCCAGAACGACATCAAGCGCGTGCTGGCCTACTCGACCATCTCGCAGCTCGGTTTCATGATCGCCGCGCTCGGCATTGGCGCGTATGTGGCGGCGGCTTTCCATCTCGTCACCCACGCCTTCTTCAAGGCGCTACTCTTCCTCGGCTCGGGCTCGGTCATCCACGGCATGGAGCACGGCGTGCTCCACACGGGAAACCACAGCGTCGACCCGCAGGATATGTTCAACATGGGCGGCCTGCGCAAGAAGATGCCCATCACCTTCTGGACCTTCTTGATCGGCGGCTTCGCCCTCTCGGGTTTCCCGCTCCTCACGGCGGGCTTCTGGTCGAAGGACGAGATTCTGGCGGACGCCTGGGCGAACGGTCATCTGGCCGTTTTCATCACCCTGGCGACTGCGGCCTTCCTGACCGCCTTCTACACCATGCGCCAGATCACCCTGACCTTCCTGGGCGAACCGCGCACGAAGGAAGCCGAACACGCCCAGGAGACTCCCTGGACGATGACCGTCCCGCTGATGGTGCTCTCGGTCTTTGCCATCGGCTACGGCTGGGTCGGCATCCCCGAGGATTTCCCCCTTTTGGGCGGACTCCTCCCGAGTTGGTTCCACGAATTCGTGGGCGGCACGCTGGCCGAACATCCCGAGGTCATCCCCTTCAACCCTGTCCCGCTGACCGTCTCTCTGGTGGTGGCGCTCGGCGGCCTACTTCTTGGCTGGTTGTACTATCGAAACGTCAACTCGGCCAAGGAAGACTTCTTCCAGATCCCCCTGCTCAAGAACAAGTACCACTTCGACGAAGCCTACCAGGTCGTCTTCATCGGGCCTGTCATCTGGCTGTCCGAGGTCTTTACTAAATGGGCCGACCAGGGTGTGATCGACGGCATCCTGCACTTCTTCGGTCCCGCCACGGGCGGAATCGGCGCCTTCATCCGTAACAAGATTGACCTGCCCATCATCAACGAGTTTATCGGAGACGGCCTGGCGGCGGTCACCCAGGAGACGGGACGCACCCTGCGCCCGATCCAGACGGGCCGCATCCAGCAGTATATGATGCTCTCGCTGGTCATCCTGGCGGTCGTCGGCGCGTTGTTGTACTTCATGCTGGGCGCGGGCCTGTAGGAGCGAACGATGAATTTCATTTACGAACACCTCCTCCTTGTCATCCTGTTCTTCCCCACCCTGGCTGCGCTGGTGATGCTTTTCCTGCCCGCGGGCGAGAACAAACTCCTGCGTTGGTTTGCCTTCGGTGCGAGCCTGGTTCCGTTCATCCTGTCGGTCTGGTTGTGGACTCAGTTCGATCCCAACGTCGCGGGATACCAGTTCGAGGCGCAATACCCTTGGTATGAAGCCCTGCACTCGTCCCTGCACCTGGGCGTGGACGGCCTCTCGCTGACGATGGTCATGCTGACCACCCTGTTGACCCCGATTGCCCTCCTGGCTTCGTTCAGCATCAACGACCGCGTCAAGGCCTATATGATGCTGTTCCTGTTCCTGGAGACGGGCATGCTTGGCGTCTTCATGGCCGTTGACTTGCTGATCTTCTTCGTATTCTGGGAAGTTGGCCTGGTGCCGATGTACTTCCTCATCAACCAATGGGGCAGCCCCAAGGGTGAGCGCGAAGTACGCAGCATCTTTGGCAAATTCACCATGTCGGCCCGCAACTATGCCTCGCTCAAGTTCATGATCTACACCATGGGCGGTTCGCTGGGCCTGCTGCTTGCGGTCCAGATGTTGGGCGTGCTGTTCGGGAATTACGACCTACAATACATCACGGCCAACTGGTCAGGCTACACCAAAGACCTGATGGGAATCTCGGTCAGCACGGTGAAGACGGTGGCTTTCTGGGCCTTCGTGATCGCCTTCGCGGTCAAGGTCCCGTTGTGGCCCTTCCACACCTGGCTGCCCGACGCTCATACTGAGGCGCCGACGGCGGGTTCGATGATCCTGGCGGGCGTATTGCTCAAGCTGGGCGCGTACGGCTTCCTGCGTCTGGTCCTGCCGTTGTATCCCGCCGAGGCGAAGTATTTCGCGGGCGCGCTGGCCTTCCTGGCCACAGCCGCCATCGTCTTTGGCGCGTTTGCCTCCTTCGGCCAGACGGATTTCAAACGCCTGGTGGCCTACTCCTCGGTCAACCACATGGGCTTTGTGGTGCTTGGCATCGCTGCGGCGGCTTCCGCCGTCGGCACGCAGGACGCCACCATCGCCCTGAACGGCGCGGTCTTACAGATGTTCAACCACGGTCTCTCGGCGGCGGGCATGTTCTTCCTGGTGGGCGTGATCTACGAGCGTACCCACACCCGCAACCTGGATGACTTCGGCGGCCTGTTCCCGCTGGTGCCTGTCTACGGCGGCATCCTGATCTTCACCCGCATGGCCTCCCTCGGTCTGCCCGGACTCAATGGCTTCATCTCCGAGTTCCTGGTGGTGCGGGGCTCCCTGCCGCTGCTGCCTGTGTACACAGCCGTCAGCATGCTCGGCCTGTTGATGACGGGCGCTTACATCCTCAAGGGCATCAAGCAGGTCCTGCACGGTCCGCTCAACGAACATTGGGCGCACGGCGAACATAAGCTGACCGAGATCAACACCCGCGAGATCCTGGTCATGGCTCCGCTCATGATCCTCATCCTGGTCATCGGCCTGTGGCCCGCCTGGATCCTGGACGTGATCAACAAAGCCATGATGATGCTCTTCTAATCGAGGTGGATCAATGAATTTTCCTGTACTGAGTGTAATTGTCTTTACTCCCCTCGTGGCGGCGGTGTTGATCCTATTGATCCCCGCAGACCGCAAGAACGAAGTGCGCACCACGGCATTGGTGGCTGCGGTCTTCGCGCTGGCGTTGTCCGTCTGGGTGTATGCCCAATATGCCATCAATGCCTATACTGGCTACCAGTTCATCGAAAAGATGACCTGGCTCTCGGTCGGCAACCTGCACATCGATTACCACGTCGGCGTGGACGGCATGAGCGCGCCGCTGGTCCTGCTAACGGGCATCGTCATGTTTACGGGCGTGCTCATCTCCTGGGGCAAGGACGATCCTCACGGCCCGACGGGCATTCAGGACCGTCCGCGCGAGTTCTTTGCCTTCCTGTTCCTGCTGGCGGGCGGCGTGTTCGGCGTGTTCGTCTCGCTGGACCTGTTCCTGCTGTTCTTCTTCTATGAGATCGCGGTCTTCCCGATGTACCTGCTGATCGCCATCTGGGGCTGGGTCAAGACCCGCGAGTACGCCGCCATGAAGTTGACCCTGTACCTGTTCATCGGCTCGGTGGTGGCGCTGATCGGCGCCCTGGCCATGTACTGGACGGCAGGTCAGGCGACGGGTGTATATACCTTCGACATGCTCAAGATCTCTGAGGCCCAGCAGGCGGGCGCGTTCAACGGGCTGGTCAACTTCTTCGGCGCGCAGGTGCCGTTCCAGGTGGTCTGGTTCCTGCCTGTCTTTCTCGGTTTTGCGGTGTTGGGCGGCATCTGGCCCTTCCACAACTGGTCGCCTGACGGCCACGTGGCTGCGCCGACGGCCGTCTCCATGTTCCATGCGGGCGTGCTGATGAAATTGGGCGCGTTCGCGGCCCTGCGCGTCGGCATCATGTTGCTGCCCGATGGCGCGAAATATTGGGCCTGGCTGATCATGCTCTTTGCCACCGTTGCGGTGGTCTACGGCGCATACATCGCCTTCGTCCAGACCGACATGAAATACATGATCGGCTTCTCTTCGGTCTCGCACATGGGCCTGGTGATGTTCGGCCTCTCGACCCTCAACAAGGACGGCCTGACGGGCGCTGGCCTGCAAATGTTCTCGCACGGTGTGATGACGGCTCTCTTCTTTGCTGTGACCGGCATGATCTATGACCGCGCCCACACCCGCCAGATCCCCGAACTGGGCGGCATGATCAAGCCTCTGCCCTGGGCGGGAGTCGGGTTCATCATCGGCGGTCTGGTCTCGATGGGCATGCCGTTCTTCTCGGGCTTCGTGGCCGAGTTCCCGATCTTCATGGGCGTGTGGCAGGTGATGCCGATTGCAGCCATCATCGCCTCCATCTCGATTGTCATCACGGCGGCCTACATCATGAACAATATCCGCCGCGTGTTCTTCGGCGAGGTGCCCGCCAACCTGGAGGGTCACATCAGCCCGATTACCGCGCTCGACAAGGTGGCCATTGCCACCCTGTGTCTGCTGATGGTGGCGCTTGGTCTGTTCCCCTGGTTGATGGCTCCCATGATCCAGTCGGGCGTGAATAGTATTCTGACTCTCCTGGGAGGTGCGTAAGTGTACACGCCAACCATGCTCCTGGCGATCCTGCCAGAAATCCTGTTGTTGACCCTGGGCGTGATCCTGCTGGTCGTCGAGCCGTTCTGGAAGGCTGAGAACCGCCGCAATGCGGGCTGGCTGACCTTCGGCGGTCTGCTGGCGGTCCTGTTTATCAGCCTGCTCTTGGCCCGTCCCGCGGACTCGCAGACCGTCTTCGGCGGCATGCTGCGCTATGACTGGTACGGCTTCTTCTTCAAGATGATGTTCCTCTTTGCCGCCGCCGCCACCTCGTTGTTCATGATGGACCACGAGAAGCTCGGTCGGCGCGGAGAGTCTTACCTACTGCTGCTGGCGAGCACCCTCGGCATGTGCCTGATGGCTTCCTCCGCCGACCTGGTGATGCTGTACCTGGCCATCGAGACCACCTCCATCCCGCTCTATGTCCTCTCGGGCTTCATGCTCGACGACAAGGCCTCCACCGAGGCGGGCTTTAAGTACCTGCTCTACGGCGCGGTGACCTCGGCCATCCTGCTCTATGGCTTTAGCCTGCTGTTCGGTTTTACGGGCACCACCAACCTCGATACGTTGGGAAATGCGCTCGCGGCTGGACCGAACATGAGCGGGCTGGTCTTCGGTGTGATCCTGCTCCTGCTGGTGGGGCTTGGCTTCAAGATATCGGCTGTGCCGTTCCACTTCTGGGCGCCCGACGTATACCAGGGTGCGCCGACACCTGTGGCGGGCTTCCTCTCCACGGCTTCCAAGGCGGCGGGATTTGCCGTCCTGTTGCGATTGTTCTTTGCGGCCTTCCCTGGATACGCCAGTTGGACCTCTGTCCTGGCTGTGGTGGCGACTTTGACCATGACCATCGGCAACCTGCTGGCCCTGCCGCAGACCAATCTCAAGCGCCTGCTGGCCTACTCTTCCATCGCTCACGCAGGCTATGCCCTGATCGGCGTGGTGGCTTTCTCGGAATTGGGACGCGCCAGCGTGGTCTTCTACCTGCTGGCCTATATCGCCACCAACCTGTTGGCCTTCGGTGCGGTGATGGCGTTCAGCCGCGTGACGGGTACGGACGACATCAAGGACTTCTCGGGTCTCAGCCGTCGCTCTCCCTGGTTGGGACTGGCCATGCTGGCGGCCTTCCTCTCGTTGGCGGGCATGCCGCCCTTCGGTGGATTTGTGGGCAAGGTGATCGTCTTCGCCGCCGCGGTCGACAAGGGCCTGTACGCGCTGGCCATCATCGGTATCCTCAACTCCATCATCGCGGTCTATTACTACCTGAATGTGCTTAAGTTCGTGTATCTATACCGCATGGAAGGTGAAAACGAGGAAACGCACCCCATTCCGCTGACCCGTCCGTACGCCATCGCCCTGGTGGTGCTGGCTCTCGGTGTGGTCCTGCTCGGTACCCTCTTTGGCCCGTGGTTCAATTGGTCCAATCTGGCCGCGCTAAATCTCTTTTAGCCACTTTATTGACCGCATTTGACCTGTCAGTTATAATCGCGCCGCATGACACAAACGGAGCAAAAGGGCAAAAATATTCTGAACACCCTCCTGGTCGTAATGATCGGCCAGGTAGGGTGTTTGACCCTTGTCATTATCTTGGCTTCGGTCTTCGCTGGTATATGGCTCGATAATATGTTTGGAACAAAACCAGTCATCACGCTGGTTTTGTTATTCGCCGGGATCCCCGTTTCGGTGCTCCTGATGCTGTTTGTCTCGCGCAGGACGCTGGCGAAATTGAAATCACAATCCGAATCAAGTACTTCAAACTCTGATTAAAGGAGGCGGACTTTGGAACAACAAAAACGTAGACCCTGGCGCCGCTGGGTCGTGCTGGTTCTGATGATCGTGGGCTTTGTTCTGGGTACCTATATTGTGCCCGTCCAGCCCGAGATCACCGTGGCCGCAGAAAAACTCATTGAAGAGCCAATTGCCGAAAATTTTCTTGGCCTTGGCCCGTTTTATTTGGTGAATACGATCCCCACATTGGTGGTGACCATTATTCTGCTGATTTGGCTGGCTTGGGCGACCAATCGTTCGCTCAAGAAGAGTGCCGAGACGGACCTGGTCCCGCGTGGAATCGGTAATGCGATGGAAGCCATCCTGGAGATGCTCTACAACCTGACGGAGGGCTCGGCGGGGACCAAGTGGGCGAAGGCCATCTTCCCGTGGTTTGCCACCATCATGATCTATGTGCTGTTTGCGAACCTCCTCAAGCTCATCCCTGGCTTTGAATCGATCGGGGTGCTGCATCCTCGCGGCGGTGAGCATGCCGCGGCGGCAGCGCTGCACGGCTGGCAGATTTACACCCCTGAATTGAGCCATGAATATCTTCTGGCTCCCTTCTTCCGCGGCATCTCCGTGGACCTGAACTTCACCGCCTCGCTGGCGCTCATCGCTGTGGTGATGATCCAGGTCATCGGGTTCCGCGCGCAGGGCTGGGGTTACCTGAGCAAGTTCTTCAACACCCGCCGCATGTTCAAGGTGCCGTTCTTCGGCGCGATGGACTTCCTGGTCGGCCTGCTGGAGTTGATCTCGGAACTCTCCAAGATTCTCTCCTTTGCCTTCCGTCTGTTCGGTAACATGTTCGCGGGTATCGTGTTGGTCGCCATCGTGGCGGGGCTGCTGGGCAAGATCAGCATCCTGCCTGCCATGATCATGATGTTCGAACTCTTCGTTGGTGTCATCCAGGCCTTTGTGTTTGGTATGTTGACCATGGTCTTCATGGCCCAGGCCACGCAGGGCCACGGCGATGAACACTCTGAATCTCACTAATAAACTGTTGGAATCAACCTAAGGAGGCTGAATCATGGAAGGAAATCTTTTGGATGCGATGCGTTTCGTGGGCGCGGGCTTGTCGATGATCGGTGCGGCGGGCGCGGGTATTGGTATTGGTCTGTCGGTGCAGGGCGCCTTGACGGGTATGGCTCGCAATCCTGATACCTATGGTAACCTGCTGACCAACATGATCCTGGGTATCGCGTTCTCCGAGGCCATCGCGATCTACTGTCTGGTCATCGCGTTCCTGATGCTCTTCAAAGTCGTGTAGTCAATAGGAGCACCCAATGGAAGCACTTGGTATTAATCTTGGTCTGTTCATCGTTCAGATCATCGCGTTCGCCATCGTCTTCCTGACGCTGAGCGCCTGGGTCTATGGCCCGATGATGAACATGATGGAGACCCGCAAGCAGAAAATCGCCCAGGGCCTTGAAGACGCCCGTGTGGCCTCCGAAGCCCGCGCCAACGCGGAAAAGGAAGCCGCCAAGATCGTCGCCGAAGCCCAGGCTGAAGCGGGTAAGGTGGTCCGCGAGGCCACGGACCGCGCTGCCGAAGCCGCCAAGGGCGTGAAGTCCGCCGCCGAAGCGGAAGCCGCCAAGGTCCGTGAGGCTGCCGTGGCCGACGCCGAAGTCGAGCGCAACCGCGTGCTCGGCGACCTGCGCGGACAGGTGGCGGCCCTCTCCATCGCCGCCGCCCAGAAGTTGGTCGGCGAAGCGCTGGACGAGAAGCGCCAGCATGTCCTGATCGACGAGTTCTTCTCGGGCGTCAAGGGCGGCAAGGTCGTCGTGCTCGAAGGCTCCGACTTCAAGGGCGAATCCGCTGAAGTCACCAGCGCCCTCCCGCTCAACAAGGATGAGGAAGCCACGGTCAAGAAGGACATCCTCGCCAAGGTCGGCGCCCAGGCGGTGACCTTCCGCGTGGATCCGTCCATCCTGGGCGGCGTCGTCATCAAGGTCGGCGACAAGGTGTTGGATGGTTCCGTCGCTGGCAAGCTCGAAGGCCTGCGCCAGACCCTCAAGTAAACTGACTTGACGTGAAGAAGGTTTTGACGGACAATCGTCAAAACCTTCTTTTTGATTAACATGACCAACACCCTGCAAACCCTCCTCTCGCAATTTCCCTTCCCGTACTCCTCCCACGGCAACCTGAGCGTGCCCGTCACGGGCATCACCCTCGACAGCCGTGCCGTGAAGCCTGGTGACCTGTTCGTGGCCATGCGCGGCGGAAGCGCCGACGGGCATGACTACATCCCCAAGGCCCTGTTGAACGGGGCCGCTGCCGTGGTGGGGGAGAAATCCGCTGCGGAGCTTGGGATGCCCAGCGCGCCCTATATCCAGGTGGAAAATGCCCGCCAGTCCCTGACCTGGCTGGCTGGCGCCTTTTACGATTGGCCTGGCCGCAAACTGACGGTGATCGGCGTGACGGGCACCGACGGCAAGACCACCACCAGCAATCTGCTCTATCGTGTCTTCATCGCGGCGGGACTCAGGGCGGGCATGATCTCCACCGTCAACGCGGTCATCGGCGACGAGGAACTAGACACGGGCTTCCACGTCACCACGCCCGACGCGCCCGACGTGCAGCGTTATCTCGCGCGCATGGTGGATGCGGGACTGACCCACGTGGTGCTGGAGACCACCTCGCATGGCTGGGCGCAATTCCGCGTGGACGCTTGCGAGTTCGACCTGGGCGTGGTCACCAACATCACGCACGAGCACCTCGACCAGCACGGTTCCTACGAAAATTACCGCGCCGCCAAGGCCTGTCTTTTCCAAAGCCTCGAACACACCCTGCCTAAATCGCAGGGCAACCCGCGCTTGGCGGTGCTCAACCGCGACGACCGTTCCTATGAATATCTCTCAGGTGTGGTGCGCGGATTGCCCTCCGCAAAGCAAGTCAGCTATGGGTTGGAGCAGGGCGCCGATGTCCATGCGGAGAAGGTCCAGTACGACCCTGCGGGTATCCATTTCACGGCTGCCTCGAAGGATTTTCGCGTAGCCATTTCAAGTAAATTGGTCGGTGCGTTCAACGTCTCCAATTGCCTGGCCGCGCTGACAGCTGCTGTGTACGGGTTGGGTATTTCGCCCGAAGATGCAGCGCGCGGCATTGCCTCGTTGGAAGGGGTGCCTGGCCGCATGGAGCGCATCGACCTGGGCCAGAAGTTCACCGCCATCGTGGATTTCGCACACACGCCCAACGCCCTGAAGGTGGCACTGGAAGCCGCGCGCGGAATGTTGGAGGGGACGGGGGCGGGCCGCGTCATCGCCGTGTTCGGCTCGGCGGGGCTGCGTGACCGCGAAAAGCGCCGCATGATGGCCGAGACCTCGGCGGAGCTGGCCGACCTGACCGTGTTGACCGCCGAGGACCCGCGCACCGAGTCCCTCGCGGGAATCCTCGACGAAATGGCGGCAGGCACGAGGTCCAGGGGCGGGACGGAGGGCGGGACCTTTTGGCGGGTCCCCGACCGCGGCGAAGCCATCCGCTTTGCGCTGCGGCTGGCGCGCCCAGGTGACATCGTCCTCGCCTGTGGCAAGGGACACGAGCAGTCCATGTGCTTCGGCAAGACCGAATACCTGTGGGATGACCGCACCGCGATGCGCGCCGCGCTTTCCGAGTTGCTCGGTCTGAACGGTCCGCGTATGCCCTACCTGCCTTCGCAGGACAAGGCCGAGGACGAGTGGCTAAAGGGATGATCCGCCGCGGGTTGGAAATCATCATCAATTACTGTACCTATAAAACTTTCGAACTATTTGGAGGAGCTATATGAGTTGGGTCGAGCCTGTAACGCTGACGGGGCGCTATGCACGCCTGGAACCGATGACCGAAGCCCATGTCCCAGCGCTGGCACAAATCGGTGTGGGGCAGGACTTCTGGCATTTCATGTTGTACGGTGACATGCACACCGAGGCCGACATGCGCGCCTGGGTGTCGGATATTCTCTCGCGCGTGCAGAAGGGCACCGACCAGCCCTTTGTGGTTGTGGACCTGGCCTCGGGCCGGGTGGCAGGCGCAACCCGCTACCTGAACATCATGCCCAAGGATCGCGGTCTGGAGATCGGCGGCACCTGGTACGGGGCCGAGTTTCAGCGCACGGCGGTCAACACGGAATGCAAGTACCTGTTGCTGCGACACGCCTTCGAGACGCTGGGGGCCATCCGCGTGCAACTCAAGACCGACTCGCGCAACGTCCGCTCACAGCGCGCTATCGAACGGCTGGGTGCGGTGAAGGAGGGCACGCTGCGCAATCACATGATCCTGCCTGACGGTTTTATCCGCCACTCGGTGTTCTACTCGATTTTGGATTCGGAATGGGACGGGGTGAAAAAGAACTTGGAAACCATGATGGCAAAATATGGTTGATGCAAATTGGGTGTCTTCGTATCAATTTGCCCCTTGAAAAAATATACCAATATGGTAATATAAATCCAGTTGCGAGTTGAGATGCACGCTGGCTTGGGCCATTTTCTGCCGTCGGCTGCGCACCGCACTCCCCCCATCTTCAAAAATTGAGCAGGTTTCATATGGATCAAACGGCTTGATGTCAGCCCGTAGACCCTTCTCTTTTTTGCGTGATGCGCATTTTCCCCCGTTGCCCCTGGCAATGGGGATTTTGGTTTTCTCAGGCCCCGCGCCGCCCCAGGTTTCTTCCTGACCTTTGTGCGGATCCCGCCGGAGGAAGCGGGTCCTAACTCGTCGTTGAACAGTCGTCGCTGTTCTTTTGCCGATCATTGTGAGGAGAACCATGAAAAATCTAAAAATCATAGCCACAGTTGTGGGCGTGATCGCCCTGATTGCTGGTTCCGTTTATTTCGTCAATCGTCCGTCTGCGCCGACCGGGCGTTTTGCCCCACTCGCGCCCGAGGGCGTCGGCCCCGTTTCCAGCCCCATGCCGCCTGTTACGTCGGAACAGATCGAGGTGGTCGATTCTTTGCAGAACGACCTGTCGCAGCCGTTGAGTTCCATCGCCCCGCTTCCGCCCGAGGAAGAGGCTGTGGACGCCGACCAGAACGAGCTGCACGTCATGCCCGGGCGCGGCGCGTCGTTGCGCAGCAATATCCTGCCTGAGGCGGATGGCGCGTTGCAGTCGTCGGCCCCCGTGGGGGCGCTGGCGCCTGCGCCCATCGTCAACTTCGACGGCCTCACCAATCTGAGTGGTGTCCTGCCGCCCGATACCAACGGCGACGTGGGTCCCAATCACTACATGCAGTGGGTCAACTTGAACTTTGCCATTTATAGCAAGACTGGTACGTTGCTTTATGGTCCCGCGGCGGGTAACACCCTGTGGAGCGGATTTGGCGGCGTGTGCCAGACCCGCAACGACGGCGACCCGATCGTACTCTACGATCAACTTGCCGACCGCTGGATGGTCAGCCAGTTTGCCGTGCCTGGCGGGGCCAGCGGGTATCACCAGTGTATCGCCGTCTCGCAGACGGGTGATCCGACGGGTGCCTGGTACCGCTATGACTTCCTGTACAGCTCGACCAACATGAACGACTATCCCCACTTCGGCGTGTGGCCCGATGGTTATTACATGACCGTGCATGAGTTTGCGGGCGGCACCACCTGGGCGGGCCAGGGCGTGGCGGTCTTCGAGCGTGACAAGATGCTGACCGGCCAGGCCGCGCGCATGGTCAAGTTCAACCTGTATGCCACCGACCCGAACATGGGTGGCATGTTACCAACCGACCTCGATGGTCCCGCTCCTGCGGCGGGCACCCCGAATTACTTCGTCGAACCAGACGATAACGCGGGCGGATTCCCACAGGACCAGGTCCAGGTGTGGGCCTTCCACGTGGATTGGGCCAACACGGCCAATTCCACCTTCACCCGCGCCACGACGCTGGCCACCGCCTCGTTCGACTCGAATATGTGCAACGGTTCACGCACCTGCATCCCGCAACAGGGGACGACGGCCAAGCTGGACGCCATCGCCGACCGCGCTCTGTACCGCGCCCAGTATCGCAACTTCGGTTCCTATCAGACCATCGTGCTGAACCATACCGTGGACGCCACCGGCGGTGACGTGGCGGGCGTCCGCTGGTACGAATTGCGCAATACGGGCGGTGCAGGCTGGGTCATCAACCAGCAGAGTACCTTCTCACCCGACTCCACTAACCGCTGGATGGGCAGCGTGGCCATGAACTCGGCGGGTGACATCGCCATCGGTTACTCCGCTTCGAGTTCCGCGATGTATCCGTCCCTGCGTTACACGGGACGCCTGGCGGGCGATCCGCTCAACAGCATGACCCAGGGTGAAGGCACTCTGATTGCGGGTACCGGCGCGCAGACGCATACGGCGGCCCGCTGGGGTGACTACAGCATGCTGGCCGTGGATCCCGTGGATGACTGTACCTTCTGGTACACCAGTGAGTACGTCCAAACTACGGGCAGCGCCACCTGGCGCACGCGCATTGGGTCGTTCAAGCTCTCGAACTGCGTGAGCGGACCGACCCCCACGCCCTCCAACACGCCCATCCCGCCAACGGTGACTAATACGGGTCTGCCGCCCACGGCGACCAACACTCCCGTCCCGCCGACAGCCACCAACACGCCCGCTCCGATTACCAGCACCGGCTTCCTGGCCCCGACCGCCAACAGCGCCGTTACCTCCAGCGCGGGTGACAACAACGGCTATCAGGGATCGCCTGCCAATGCCTATGTTGCAGACGGCGTCTTCGCCACCGACACCAGCAGCGGCACGAATTCCAATACTTCGTGCACGAACAGTGGCAAGGACAAGCACCTGTTCTACAATTACGGCTTCAACGTTCCCAGCGGCGCGACCATTCAGGGTATCGAGGTCAAGCTGGTGGGTAAAGTCAGCAGCGCCTCCAGCTCGCCCAAGTTCTGCATCCAGTTGTCTTGGGATGGCGGTACGACATGGACGGCGGCCAAGTCCACCTCCACATTGAGCACCACCAACACCACCTATATCCTGGGCACCTCCACCGACACGTGGGGCCGCACCTGGCTACCAGCCAACTTTGCGAACTCGAGCTTCCGCGTGCGCATCATCGACGTGGCCAGTTCCACGGCCCGCACCTTCTCGCTCGACGCGATCTCGGTTCAGGTGACCTACCACTAGATCCCTGCCTTTTTGCTGAATCAAAAATCCCGACGCCATTGCGGCGTCGGGATTTCTCGTCTTTATTGAGCTTGTACGACCTTGCTCACGACCCAGTGATTCTTGCCCAGCCTGTGCGTGCGTCGAAATCCCAGCCGTTCAAAAATGGACAAGGTCCCGTTATGGAGGAATGAACTGGAGGTGGAGCGGCCTTCCACATCCTCGGGATAACTCTCCACGGTGCCGCCCCCGAGACGGGCGATCTCATCCAGCGCGCCTGCCAACGCGAGAGAGGCGACACCCTGGCCGCGATATTCCCGATCCACAAAGAAACAGGTGATTCGCCAGTTTGGAAGTTGGTCCAGACCATTTTGGTATTCACGCTTGTGCTTGATGCGCGGGAGTTCGTCTGTGGGGCCAAACTGACACCAGCCGACGGCGGTCGGCCCGTCATAGATCAGGGCGGCATGCGCCCGTCCCTCGCGGACCCGATTCTCCTTCTCGGCGCGGTTTTGCGCCGCGGTCTTTCCCCGCCCGACGCCTTCCTCGTGGAAGGCCATGCACCAACATCCGCCCCATACGCCGTTGTGTTTTTCGACCAGCCGTGCGAAATCGGGCCAGGTATTTTCGTCGAGGGGTTTTACATAAAAGTCGGTCATTCCTTTATCTCCTCCATCCAAAGCCTGGAATCCTCAGCTCGTACGGCGCGCTCGGCTTCGTGGATCAACATATTCAGGCCGCGCCTGCGTCGGAACGGGGCATTGGGCGGTAGATAGGCGGCAGGCAGGGGCGTAGGCTGGCTGTTCAGAGATACGTTGAAGCAGGGAGAATAACGCTGAATCAACATCCGCTCGGCTGCGTTCAAGTCATTTCCAACGGCGGAAAAATCCTCGGCTCGTGAACTGAACATCTCGATGACAAAATTCATGGACCTCGGCCAATTGCACCAGAGGAATCGCCCGACGATGGAGTGGCCTTTGAACCCACCAATCAGATGTTCCCATACACGTGCAAAGGCTAGATAGGATTGACCGACATAGAAAACCACATCCTCATCGCGAAATAGGTACAAATCCAATTGCTTCCAATCGGACGGGTACCGTTCGACCAGTAAAAAGCGTTTGAGCGGCAACGCAACGGAAGAATGAGTCATGGAAATTTACCTGACGAGTCGATAATTTTGAGTTATTAGCCGCCGCCCTTGGCAGCTTTGATCCTCTTCGGTTGCTTGCCTGCCAATTCCTCAGGTCGATAGGACGCTCGCCTGTCAATGTTGCCGACAAACTGTGCCAGATGCGTATGTCCGAGTTGTTGTCGAATGGCCATGTTCTCGCCAGTATGATACCAGTAATGATAAATTATCCGCTGAAGAAGATTGCCATAAATGCGGGAAGTGGGTTTGCCTTTGTTGATTACATGCTCCTCAAGTTTTGTCGAGGTTAAAGTGTCCAGCCATGGGTCGGTGGCCGCTGTAATTGTATGCCAGACATGCAAGACTTCCTGGAGTGTGGGCGTGCTGGCAGGAGCCCCATAAGCGAACTCCTGATTGATGCTAGGAAACAATATCTGGCCTTGAGCAAAAGAAAGAAAATAGCGTTGTTCCTGCCAGGCCAGATGTCCGATGTTCCAGCTAATGCAATTCATCGGGAGTATGCGCTTGCGGGCGTCTGCATCGGAAATGCCTTTGACGCCGCGTAAGAATTCGCTTCGTGTGAATCGCAATTGGTCAACGAGTGGATGGGACATGGATGCACTCATCAATTTCGAGTTGGGATTGCGCCTGCGCGCTCATAATTGACGATGATGACACCATTCGAGGCGACGATGCTTTCTGTTACTTTGAACGCCGCAGGGATGGTGCCATCGGCGAATAACCGCTTCCCACTGCCCAGCGTTATCGGGTAGATCATCAGCCAGAACGTATCGACCAGGTCATGCTTGATAAGTGTTTGAATAAGGTTGCCGCTGCCCCAAACATTCAAATCGGGTCCTGGCTGTTGCTTGATTTGGGCGACCTTTTCTACAATATCCCCGTTTAAAAACACGGACGGCCGCCATTTGCTGAAAGTCCTGGTATTCGAGGCAATGTACTTGGTTGCCGCGTTGACACCCGGCCATGCATCCGCGTGTTGTGGCCAGTATGGCTCCCAGATTTCAAAAGTTGTGCGCCCCAATAACAAGTCAAAGGGCAAATTCATCTGTTTTCTCAGGACCGTCCCAAGAACTGGGTCGGAATATGATGCTATCCATCCGCCATACCTGAAACCACCGCTGGTATCTTCGTCTGGCCCGCCTGGGCCCTGTATGACACCGTCAAGAGAGATATGTTCCAGAACAATAATTTTTCTCATGACTAAGTTTCTCTAATAACGATTGATCGTTTGACTGCCTTTTCAAGGGAAGTAAACATGGATCTTATTTGATAGTTATTATTTTAGAACGCGCGTTCTTGTTTGTCAAGCGCTTCTATAGCTAAACGCACACCCTGCATGCTGTCTGGAAAGATGCATCGATCAGCACAGAATTGCCCGCCATCTCTGAGGTAGAGGGAGTGAGTACACGGAATAATTTTTGAGATACCAAATAGTCAAATAAGTTACGATCCCCACAGGCTATTTTTAAACAATTAATCAGATTCTATACCTAAACCCGCTTCCCCAACTTGAAATGCACACAGATAAAAATCAGCATATCTATTATGAAGATGTAGATGATAAAACTGCTATTGGCGAACGTCCACTCCTTTAATGTGAGCAAAGTTAAAGTAACATCAAAGCAAGTCGCCAGCCAGGGCCAGGCAATCTCCGTTTCTGGATATTTATAAGCCTTGACCAATGTCGGCAGCGCGGCCAGGCCATCCGCCACGATGCTAAAGAAAATAGCCACATTGCCAACCTTTGTAATCAGCCAAAGAATCAGGCCTACCACGGACAAAAAACCACATGCCAAGTCAAACTTGGTTATTTTCCATTCAGCATTTTTATTGGTAAAGGATGCAATAAAGGTCAAAAGAGGCAGAAAACCAGTACTAAAGGTCATTAATGACTCTAGTCCCACTCCCTGCTTTATTTGGGCTGCAAAGGCAATCATTGGAGCGACAGACCATAGTAAGAAAGAGACTTTATTAGGTTTGACCTTCCCCTTGATCGTGTCCCATAAATAGGCGAAAGCACCTGCGGTGCCAATGAGCGTGCCAATGATGACGAAGTTTTGATTGAGCATATTAGATTCTGCCTTTAGAGAGTGAAGACTACTATGTCCGTGTGCTTAACAAAACTGCCTGTGCTATGTTCTTAATAAGTGACATATTGACCCTTTAAGATTTACAGGATAATCAACTCAAACGACCAGACTGATTTGATGAAACACAGCTCACAGACCTCATCCTTGTCAAAGATAATTATACGCTTGCAGCAGTTGACTGAAAAGAAATGACCGCCAATCCCCCTTTGTAAAGCCGCCGTAAGTTGTGTGAATTGGCGCAAATAGGACGGAAGGGGTACAATTAATGTCGTATGGCATGCCCCCAGGAACGGTTGTCTCGGCGACCGTTTTTGTGTGTCAAAAAGTTGGCCGCAGGCTCATTCCCTGTTATGGTTTATGATCAGCGATAGGTAAAAAATAACATTCAACATTATGGACCCCATTATCGAATTGCGCGATGTCGTCAAAGTCTATTCCACCGCGGCGGGAGAGTTTCCCGCCTTGCGGGGGATCAATGCCCAGATCTATGCAGGCGAATTTTTAGGTGTGGTAGGCAAGTCGGGTGCGGGCAAGTCCACGCTGCTCAACATGCTCAATGGCGTGGACCATCTCACGGGCGGCGAGGTCATCGTCAACACCGATGGCAAGTCCGTTTCCATCCATAAACTCAGTGAAGATGCGCTGGCCTTGTGGCGCGGACAGAACCTGGGCATCGTCTATCAGTCCTTTCAGTTGCTGCCCATGCTGACCCTGGTCGAGAATATTACGCTGCCCATGGACCTGTGCGGATTGTACAATCCGCACGAGAGCCGAGAGCGCGCCATGGAACTGTTGAAACTTGTCGAGCTGGAAGAACATGCCAAGAAACTTCCTGCGTATATTTCGGGTGGACAGCAGCAGCGCGTGGCTATTGCGCGCGCCCTGGCCAATGATCCGCCTATCTTGATCGCCGATGAGCCGACGGGCAGCCTCGACTCGCTGACGGCTGATCACATCTTTGACGTCTTCGAGCAACTAGTCAGCGAGCATGGCAAGACCATCGTGATGGTCACGCACGACAGCGGCCTGGCCGCGCGCTTCTCGCGTCACCTGGTGCTGGCAGATGGGGAGATCGTGAACGAGGTGCGGAATCTGTCCGAGGTCGGCGCGGGCCAGGGAGGTGCGGCATGAACCCGACACCTGCTCCCGTTCAATGGGCCGAATCCACGCCCGAGCCGATGATCCAGATGCAGCGCATCAAGAAGATCTACAAGAATGCGGCGGGGGAATTCCTGGTGCTCAAGGGACTCGACCTCACCATCAACCGCGGTGAATTCGTCTCCATCGTGGGCAAGTCGGGCAGCGGAAAATCCACGCTGCTGAACATGATCACGGGCATCGACCATCCGACCGATGGGCTGGTCGTCATCGGCGGCAAGGACATCTACACCAAGGTCACCGAAAGCGAGCGCTCCAAGTGGCGCGGACGCAACCTCGGCATCGTGTTCCAGTTCTTCCAACTGCTGCCGATGTTGACCCTGCTCGAAAACGTCATGTTGCCGATGGACTACGCCGACATGTACGACTTCGACGAACGCCCCGAGCGCGCCATGGAGTTGCTTAAGCTGGTGCATCTCGAAAAGTTTGCCAACAAACTGCCCGCGTTGGTTTCCACGGGACAGCAGCAGACCGCCGCCATCGCGCGCGCCTTGGCCTGTGACCCGCCCGTGCTGGTGGCGGATGAGCCGACGGGCAACCTCGACTCGCGCTCGACGGACGCCATCATCGACCTCTTCCAGGAATTGACCCAGAGCGGCAAGACCATCGTCATGGTTACGCACGACCCGTCGCTGACCTCGCGCACCACGCGCAACATCATCATCTTCGACGGCGAATTGATCGACGAGACGGTCTCGCGTGCGCTGCCGCGATTGCGTCACCGTCACATGCTGGAGATGACCAAGAAGGCCGAACGCATGGTCCTGCCTCCAGGCCAAATCATCCTTGATTACAACCAGCCCGTGGACCATTTCTACATGATCGCGCGCGGCCGTGTGGACGTACTAACCCGCTCTGCGTGGGGCGAGCGCGTGTCCACGTTGGGCAAGGGCGAGTTCTTCGGCGAGATGGAATTGTTGCGCGGCGGCCTCTCGCGCGCCTGTGTGCGCGTTGCGGAGGATACGCCCGTGGAGCTGCTGACCTATCCGCGCGATGCCTTCAAGAGCATCGTGGACGAGTCGCCCATCACGGCGGAAGCCATCCACGAGATCATTGAGAAGCGTCTGGCAGAAGACCCTGAAAACGGAGGCGCATAGCCTACATGGCCCAGCCCGCCCTCGACCCGCGTTCGCTGCCGCGCGTCCTCTACATCGAGGACAACGCCTCGGCGCGTCTGCTCGTGCGGCGTCTGCTGGAGGGTCGGTATGTGGTGCTGGAAGCGGCCGATCCGCTGGACGGGCTGCAACTGGCTGAAGAGACCCATCCGAACATCGTGCTGCTCGACCACAATCTGCCGCACATGACGGGCCGCGAGGCGGCCACCCGCCTGAGCAAGACCCTGCCGAACGTGCCATTGGTGATCGTCTCGGCGGACACGAGCGGGAACGCACGCGAGCGGGCGTTGGCGGCGGGCGCGGTAGGCTTCATTCCCAAGCCCATCGAGGTGGACACGTTCCTGGAGCAGGTGGATGCCTACCTGAACGGCAAGCGCGAAAAACTGGAGCAGGCCGAACGTCACCATGAGGCCTATCAGCAGGAGTTGGTCGAGCGGCTGGAGAACAACGTCCGCCAGTTGACCCATGCGGCCGAGCGCAACAAATACTTGTTGCAGCAAAACGAGCGTATGTTGTCGATGCTGGAACGCCGCCATAAATTGCTGGAAATTGCGGCGCGTGTCGGACAGGCGGTCACCTCGATCCTCGACCTGGACGAGTTGCTCGAATTTGCCGTGAACGTCATCTGCAAGGAATTCGAGTTGTATTACTCGGGCGTTTTCCTGGTTTCGGATGACGAGCAGTGGGCCGTCCTGCGCGCGGGATATGGCGAGGCGGGCCGCGCCATGCTCGACGAGCAATTCCGCCTGATCGTGGATGACAGGTCCATGATCGGGAAGGCCATCCGTTCGCAGAAGGCACAGATCGCGCTGGATGTGGAGGGCGAGGCCTCGCACTTTAAGAATCCACACCTGCCGCACACCCGCTCCGAGATGGCGCTGCCGCTGATTGTTCAGTCACATTCGCTGGGCGCGTTGACCGTGCAAAGCGAACGTCTGAACGCCTTCACCGAAGAGGACATCACCTCCCTGCAGACCATGGCCGACCAGGTGGCCATCGCTATCAACAACGCGCAATTACTGGTCAAACTCGAAGCGGCCAACGCGGAGTTGGTCCGCAACAAAACTTATGAGGCGATTGCCACGGCCACGGGGGAGGCCATCCACTGGGTGGGCAACAAAGCCGCGCCCATCGCGGGCAGCGTGCGCCGCGTCCGCGAGGACCTGTCCCTGCTGTTGGCGGTCCTGTGGCGACTGAAAACCTCGGGCATGGATTTCGGTCCATTAAACGAGACCATTCAATCGGTCCTGGATGAGGCGGAGGAGGGTGGCCTCGAATTGGAGCGGCTGGCAGACGAGATGTCTGCTTATTCGCCGAAGCGGTTGGCGGCGCTGTTGAGCGTCGAGTCGCTTCTCGAAGACTTGAAGATCATCGAGCACAGCGCAGAGATTATCCTCAACATCAAAGAGGACCTGATCGGGCCTGCGCGCCAGATGAAACCCGATTTCGTTTCATTGGACGAGATGCTGACTACCATGGTGGCGGATATGGGATTGCCGCGCGGCGTGGTGACGCTCGACCTGGCCGAGGATCTGCCGAAGGTGTATTGCGATGCGCGCCAGGTGGAACAGGTCTTCAACAACCTGGTCAAGAACGCCTGGGAGGCGCTGGTGGTGCAGCCTGCTCCGCACATCACGGTCAAGGCGCGGCGCGACAAGCATTCCGATCATGTGCTGGTGGCCGTCAGCGACAATGGGCCAGGCATCCCGCCCGAGATTCAGGAGCGTGTCTGGATGTCGTTCTTCACCACCAAGGGCGACCGCGGCGGAACGGGGTTGGGACTCTCGGCCTGCATGCAGATCGTGACGCAGAATCGCGGCCAGATATGGCTCGAAAGCGAAGTTGGAAACGGCGCGACGTTCTTTGTGAGATTGCCAACTAAACCCTGACCGTCATTGCGAGTCTTCGAGAAGCAATCTCCCCAAAACCTGGGATTGCTTTGCCGCCAAAGAGCGGCGGCTCGCGATGACGAGAAGATGATATTTTTCAAGGAGAAACTTTATGACGACTGTTCTTCTGGTGGACGACGAAAAGTTGGTGTTACGCAGTTTGGAGAAGACCCTACTACGTGCGGGGTATGACGTGGTCACTGCTTCGGATTGCAAGAGTGGCAGCGAGACCTTCGCCCAGAACAAGGGTCAGGTGGACATCGCCATCCTCGACCTGAACATGCCGGGGTTCGACTCCACGCCCAAAGCAGGGGCGGGCCTGGACCTGTTGGTTGATCTCAAAAAGCAGCGTGCCGACCTGCCCGTGGTGATCCTCACCGCGTATGATGAAGTCAACAAGGCCAAGGATGCCGTCTCGGGTGGGGCGAGCGCCTTCTTCGTCAAGGGCCGCGAACAAGGCCTGGTGGAATTGATCCAAAGAATCCTGGGTGGCCAGGGTTAAAAATCACAGCGAGGTAAACCATGACTCCAGCCGAACGACAGACGCATTTGTTGAAAACCGCCGCCCGCGCGGCCAAGATGGTCACCATGATCCTGGATCCGCAGGAATTGCTCCAGCGCATGGTGGACGTAATCTGCGATGAGTTCAAATTCTATTATGCAGGTGTGTTCCTGCTCAACGCCACGGGACAGTATGCCGTGTTGCGCGCGGGACGCGGCGAGGCGGGCGTTGCCATGCTCGCTGAGGGACACAAACTGCTGGTGGGCGGCAATTCGATGATCGGCGCCTGCGTGCAGAATCGCCAGGCGCGCATCGCATTGGATGTGGGCGCGGAGGCGGTCCGCTTCGAGAATCCGCATCTGCCCAACACCCGCTCCGAGATGGCCCTGCCGCTGATCGTCGGTGACGAGGTCATCGGCGCGTTGACCGTCCAAAGCGAACAGGAGGCCGCCTTCCTCGATGACGACATCTCCGCGCTGCAAGCCATGGCCGACCAGCTCGCCATCGCCATCCACAACTCGAACCTGCACCGCAGGAATCAGGACCTCATCCGCCAGGCGGAACGTCGCACGCGCCTGTTGGAAGCCGCCAACGTCGTCGGCCGTGAGGTGACCTCGATCCTCAGCCTGGACGAATTGCTGCCTGGCACGGTTAACATCATCTGTGAAGCCTATGGTTTCTACTACGCGGGCGTCTTCCTGCTGGATGAAGCGGGCGAATACGCCGTCCTGCGTGCGGGATATGGCGAAGCAGGCAAGGCCATGCTGGCCGACGGGTACCGCCTCAAGGTAGGACCTGGCTCGATGATCGGAGCCGCCGTCAGCTTTGGTGAAGCGCGCATCGCGTTGGATGTCGAAGAGGAACGCGTCCATTTCAAGAATCCGCACCTGCCGCACACCCGCTCCGAGATGGCGCTGCCGCTCATCTTTGGGCATCGCGTCCTCGGTGCGGTGACCATCCAGAGTGTGGAGGAGCGTGCCTTTAGCCAGGACGATATCACCACATTGTTGACGATGGCCGAGCATCTGGCCGTGGCTATCAACAATGCCTACACTCTCGAACGCCTCAAGGAAGCGCATGCCGAACTGCTGCGCACCAAGGTCTTCGAAGCGCTGACCACTGCCACCACCGAAGCCATCCACTGGATCGGCAACAAGACCCTGCCCATCTCGTTGACGGTTTCCCGTCTTCGCGAGGAGATCGCCGAGGGCAATGTGGACCTCGACTCGCTCAAAGAGGACCTCGACATGATCGCCGAGAGCGCCGAGCAGATTACCCAGGTCAAGGAACAGTTGATCGGTGCGGTACGTGAGCAGAAGCCGCGCCCCGTACTGTTGGCGGATGTCCTCCAAGCGGCGGCCCAGCAGCGCGGCCTGCCTGCCGACCTGTTCTCGACCCAGCTCGATCCGTCGGCGGCCTACGTCATTGCCGATAGTACGCAGTTGGTGCGCGCGCTCGGGAACCTGCTGCAAAACGCAGGTGAGGCGGGCGCCAAGTCGGTG
The DNA here is from genome assembly GCA_937928015.1 of uncultured Anaerolineales bacterium. Classification (GTDB taxonomy): domain Bacteria; phylum Chloroflexota; class Anaerolineae; order Anaerolineales; family Villigracilaceae; genus JACPVF01. The sequence continues at coordinate 30,226 of CALFXA010000009.1, forward strand.
CGCATCACGTCGATGCCATCTGACGAACGCGGCATGCTGCGCCTCGTGATCCTCGATGATGGCGCGGGTATGCCCGCCGATACGCTCGACAAGGCCTGGTCTCCGTTCTTCTCCACGCGCGGACATCAGGGTCTGGGCCTGCCTGCCAGCCTGCACGTCATCTCACAGGCGCAGGGACGCATCACCCTCAACAGTGAAGAGGGTCACGGCTCGAAGGTCGAGATTCACCTTCCGATGGCGCGCGTGACGGAAGAGGCCCTCTCACGCGACGGCATTTCTTCCATCTTGTTGGTGGATGACGAGGATGAGTGGGCGTCCGCGTTTGCGAGCCTGCTTGAAGGTGCGGGTGTCAAGGTCACCCGCCAGACCAGCTTGAAAAAACTCCCCGACGTGGACCTGGTCCTGGTCGACGAGTATTGCTCCGCTCTGGGCGTGGACGAGGCCCTGGCCGCCATCGAAAAAGCGGGCCTGACCTCGAAGACGGTCGTTCTCACCGCGGCGCTCAACCCCGAGCGCGTCACGCGCTACCTGCGCAGCGGCGTCAAGGACGTCCAGCCCAAGCCTTATACTGCTGCCGAGATTGGCGCGCTTTTACAGTAATTACAACAAGACCACGGAAGGCTCACGGCCCCCCGTGGTCCGCACGTTTTAGAAAGGTAAAATGTTCCGACCCCGTTGGCGCAAGGTCGTTCACGACCTGTTTGATAATATTGCCCGCACCCTGCTGGTGGTCTTTTCCATTGCAGTCGGTGTGTTTTCGATTGGCGTGATCTCGGGCGCGTATGTGATTATCAGTAATGATATGCCCATCACCTATGCGGCCAATGTCCCTGCCAATATCGAGTTGCGTATGGCCAACTTCAGCGACGAGGTGCTGGCCTCGGTGCGCAACTCCAAGGACGTGGAGGATGCCGAAGCGCGGTACGTTTTCAACGTCCGCGTGCGTGTGCCTGGCACTCAAAAATGGACCACGCTCGATCTGATGGCGTTCGATGATTTCGAGAAGAACAAGGTCAACCTACATAGCCCTGTGGAAGGAAAATCCATTCCTGAAAAGCACGAGGTGGTGATCGAAAAGGGCGTGCTCGACGAACTGAATACGGGCGTGGGCGGCGACCTCGAATTTGAGCTGCCCGACGGCACGACGAAGATCCTGCCTGTCGTCGGCATCGTCAAGGACTCGGCCACGGGGGCAGGCGATTTCCTCGGCTCTGAAACGGCGTACATCACCATGTCCACGCTACCGTCTTTGCAACAACCGCAGGTTTTTAATCGCATCTACTTAACCGTATCTTCGGGTGGCGACGATCTGGCGCATATCCGTGAGGTGGGCGCAAGCCTGAAGGATAAGCTCGAAAAGGGCGGGGCGCTGGTCATCCGTCAGCGATTTTCGGAGACGCACAAGCATCCTCTGGCCGACACGCTCAACGCCGTCCTGGGTATCCTGCTGGCGCTTGGCGTGCTGATTCTGTTCCTGTCCAGTTCTTTGATCGCCAATACCTTGAGTGCCTTGCTCAATCAGCACCTGCGTTTTATCGGCGTGATGAAGTTGATCGGCGGGCGCAGCCAGCAGGTCCTGATCATGTACCTGATCTTGATTCTGTCCTTCGGCATCATCGCCCTGCTGATCGCCGTCCCGCTGGGCGGCGTGGGCGCGTACGCGCTAGCCAATTACATAGCCACCACCTTGGGTTTCGATTTGTTGGGCTATCGCGTGGTTCCGCTTTCAGCTTCCATTCAAATTGCGGTGGGATTGCTGGTCCCGTTGATCGCGGGGATGGCGCCTGTGGTCAACGGCTCGCGCATCACGGTGCTCTCGGCCCTGAGCGGAAACCTGACCGAGGATGAGAAGCCCCACGATGGGCCTGGTCAGAAACGCGTCCACTGGATGGACTGGATGCAGGTCCAGTTTACGCATGTGCTGGCCAAACGCGGAATCCATATCCCGCGCCCGTTCGTCATCTCGCTGCGGAACACCTTCCGCCGCCGCAACCGCCTCATGCTGACGCTCTTCACGCTGACGATGGGCGGCGCCATCTTCATCGCGGTCTTCAACGTGCGCGTGACCCTGCACGACTACATGGGCATCATCGGAAAATATTTCTCCGCCGATGTGACGCTCGATTTCAATCGCCCCTATCGGTTGCATGAGATCGAGCAGGCTGTCATGCAAGTGGACGGAGTGACGGGCGTGGAGGGCTGGCAATTCGTCAGTGGCGAGATCCTCGACCCGAACGGCAATGTGCTTGAAAACCTCAACGTATTCGGTCCGCCTGCCGACAGTCTGCTGGTGCGACCCTTGATGGTGTCGGGCCGTTGGCTACATGCCGATGATGTCCGTGGCCTGGCTTTGAGTGAGTCGGTGCTCAAATATTATCCTGACCTGCAGCCTGGTCAGACGATCAAATTGAAGATCAACGGCGATGAACAGGATTGGACCGTGCTGGGCATCTTCAAGTTTATGGACCGTGAGGGCGTCTTTGCGTACGCGCCATTTGGGTACATTTCAGAAGTGAACAACCTGGCTAATCGTTCTTACTCATTCCGTGTCGTTGCTTCGAGCCACGACCGCGCTACACAGGACGCCATGGCCGAGAAGCTGGATGCCTATCTGCGCGACAAGGGCTTCGACTTGCGCCGCTCTGAGGCGGGACACGCCTCGTTGGACACCGCCACCGAAAGCCTCGATATCCTCGTGACCTTCCTGCTGATCATGGCAATTCTGACGGCGGTGGTCGGCTCGATGGGGCTGACAGGCACGATGGGCATGAATGTGCTCGAACGTACGCGCGAGATCGGCATCATGCGCGCCATCGGGGCGGACGACCAGGCCGTGATGCGCACGGTCATCGCCGAGGGCGTGGTCATCGGTGTGATCTCGTTCGCGCTGGCCATCGTCCTTTCGATCCCCTTCACTTATATGTTGTCCACCATCGTCAGTCTGGCGGTCTTCCAGACGCCCATTGACGTGGTCTTTACCTACTCAGGTTACGCCATCTGGCTGGGACTGGTCCTGGCCCTGTCTGCCGTGGCCAGCATCCTGCCTGCCCGCAACGCGGCCAGATTAACCATCCGCGAAGTATTGGCCTACGAATAACGAATCAACCCATTGGGAAGAGGTACCCATGAAAAAACAGAATCCGATTTTCCTGCCCCTGGCCATTTTGGCCTTCCTCCTCTCGGCTTGCGGATCGCAGCAGGCGACCGCCACACCGTCCGCGGCCACCCCCATTCCTGCCTCCGATGTGATCGCCGAGGCGCACTTTGTCCCCGCCCGCCACGCCACGCTTTCATTCCTCGCGCGCGGCGGAGTCGCCGAGGTAAACGTCCAGATCGGCGACTCGGTCAAGGCGGGGGATGTGCTGGCCCGTCTCGACAGCGCCGCTCCCGCCGAGGCGCAGGTGGTGGAACTGCAACAGGCGTATGACTCGCTCTTGCGTAACGCCAGCGCCGACCATTCCGCCGCCTGGCAGGCCTACATGAACGCCCAGAAGGTCCGCGAGACCGCCACCAAGAAGTGGAACGACATCAACCTGCGTGACATCGAAAACCGAATCGAGGATCGACAGAAGGATGTGGATGATCGCAAGGCCGACCTCGACAAGGCCCAGGCGAACTTCGATGCGGTCAAGGATCGCGGCAAGGATGATTCCAATTACAGGGCCCGCGAAGACGATCTCGAACATGCCCAGGCCGATTATGACGAGGCCATCAAGGACCTCGAAACCACCATCCGCGAGCGCGATGTCCCGCGCGCCAACCTTGACGCCGCACTGGCCGCCGAAGCCGAGACCAAATATCAGTACGAGATCAGCCTCGACGGTCCGAACAAGGACAAGCTGGCGCTGATCAAGGCTCAGTTGGCGTCCGCCCAATCTGCGCTGACTAACTACGTCATTACCGCCCCGTTCGACGGGGTCGTGATGGATGTCAACGTGGCAATGGGTGACCAGGCGGGGCCCGAAGCCTACGCCGTCAAGATCGCCGACACCAGCGCCTGGTATGTCGAAACCAGCGACCTGACCGAGTTGGACGTGGTCAAGATCAGCATGGGACAGTCTGCCACTGTCGTGGCGGATGCCCTGCCCGAGGTCACCATGCACGGCAAGGTCGAGACCATCTCGCAAGCCTACATCTTGCAGAGTGGCGACATCCTCTACAAGGTCAAGCTCAAGGTCGAGGATGTGGACCCGCGCGTGCTGTGGGGCATGACCGTTGAGGTCACCTTCCCCTCGGGTAAGTAGAACAATTGTTATATTGAATTTCCGCGAAAGCGTGCAATAATGAAATTGCTCCGATAAAAGGCAAACCCGGGGAAACCCGGCGACGCAAAGTCATGGGTCTACGGTCAATTCGACCAGGATTGCCAGACCGCCGATAAAAGCAAAACCGCCGAAAGACGGCGACGCAGAGCCCGGCATCTAACATCGGAAACAAAACGATCAGGATCGACCGGCCAACCGAAAGGTAAAACCAGGGAAACCTGGCGACGCAAAGTCATGGGTCTAAAGTTGACGGAAGTCAACCATGACTGCCAGACTGCCGAAGAGTTTTATAGCAGGGATGTCAGCAATGGCATCCCTGCTCACATTTTCTTGGACCTGAGGCGGGTTCCGTTTCATTGGGTATAATCGAACCTATGAGCGAATCCCGCCCCCGCCCCCTCGACCCCGAAGCCAAGCCCGACGACCGCGTTGACAACGCCCTGCGTCCGCAAAAGCTGGATGACCTGATCGGCCAGGACCAGGTGAAGGAAAATCTGTCCATCCTGATTGCCGCCGCGCGTGGACGCGGAGAAGCCCTGGATCATGTCCTCTTTTACGGTCCGCCCGGGTTGGGTAAGACCACGCTGGCGCACGTGGTGGCCAACGAGATGGGCGTCAACGTCAAGGTGACGGCGGGGCCCGTCATCGAGCGCGCAGGCGACCTGGCGGCCATCCTCACGAATCTGCGCGCGGGCGACGTGCTCTTCATCGACGAAGTTCATCGTTTGGGCCGTGCCGTGGAAGAGGTGCTGTACCCTGCCCTGGAGGATAGATCGGAA
>CALFXA010000010.1 GCA_937928015.1 uncultured Anaerolineales bacterium
CGCCACCACGCTCTCCGGAGGCGAAGCCCAGCGCCTTAAGCTGGCGTCTCATCTGACGCAGGCCGACTCCAAGGGCGTGCTCTATCTCTTCGACGAGCCCACCACCGGACTCCACTTCCACGACATCGCCAAGCTCCTGGACGCTTTCGAGCGCCTCGTCCACAACGGAGCCAGCCTCCTCATCATCGAGCACAACCTCGAGATCATCCGCCACGCCGACTGGATCATCGACCTGGGCCCCGAAGGAGGCGACGCCGGCGGCCGCATCGTCGCCACCGGCACCCCCGAACAAATCGCCGCCTGCCCCGCCTCCCACACCGGCCGCTTCCTCCGCCAAATGGCCGGTTAGCGCCCCGGCGGCGCCAACTTCCTCATCAGTTCCGCGTCAGACACCGCTTCCCTGAAGCGCCCCACTTCCCTGCCGTCCCTGCCATATACGATCGTCCGAGGCAGCGGAGAAACCTCAGGCGGCACCTCAAACGCCTTCCGGATTCGCGGAGTCAGCAACGTCACGGGAAACTGATACCCTTGCTGCCGCAGAAAGGGCAGTACCGTCTTCCAGACCAATATCTCCTCGGGCCTGCCCAACGCACGCCGCAATCCGAAGGAAATCTCTACCAAGACCCCTGAGGGTAAATTCAACATTCAAGAGAAGATGCCCGCTAAGCACATGGGCAACGGCAATCTGTTGGCCGACGCGGACGGCTATGAGCTGCCTGGCGTTCCGTGGACATGTTTCTTCACGGACGTGGGACATGCCTTCCACGGCACCTATTGGCACGAGAATTTTGGCTCCCCCATGAGTCACGGCTGTATCAACATGCGCACCGAGGAAGCCAAGTGGATCTTCCGCTGGGCCCTGCCTCCGCACTCTACACAGGAACTGAACACCGAATATTATTTCCGTGGTTACGGAACGAGCGTCGAGATTCATTACTGATGCCTCACATCACCTGGCCTGATAAACACCTGCGCGAACCCGCCCCCGCCTCCCTGCAACTCGACTCGCTCGTGTATCCGCAGGGGCAGGGGTATCCGAATATCCGCCCTGAGAACCGATTGTTCCAGGGCGATAATTTCGCCATCCTCTCGGCATTGCTGCCTGAATACGAAGGCAAGGTCAACCTTATCTACGCCGACCCGCCTTTCTTCACCAATCGCAAATATCCCGCCCGCATCGGCCGCGGTGAAGACTCGCGCAAACCGCAGGATTGGCAGTTGACCGACGGCTATCACGATCATTGGGAGAGTCTCGACGAATACCTGCAATTCCTCTACGAGCGCCTTGCCCTGATGGCCCGCCTGCTGGCTCCGAATGGGACGATGTACCTGCACCTCGACTGGCACGCCGACGCCTACGCCCGCCTGCTGCTCGACGAGTTGCTTGGCCCCGACAACCTGCTCAACGAGATCATCTGGACTTACCATGGCCCTTCGCCCATCCGCCGCGCCTTCAACCGCAAGCACGATACCATTCTGGCTTACATCAAAGGCGATGGTTATACCTTCAATGCAGACGCTGTGCGCGAGCCGTACAATCCCAGCACGGTCAATACTTTCAAGTCTTCGCCCAAAGCGGGCTTTGGCAAAGTCCCCGATCTAGAGCGCGGCAAGGTCCCTGAAGATTGGTGGTATTTCCCCGTGGTGGCGCGCCTGCACAATGAGCGCACGGGGTATCCCACCCAGAAGCCCGAAGCCATGCTGGAACGCATCATCCTGGCCTCGTCGAACCCTGGCGATCTTGTGGCCGATTTCTTCTGTGGATCGGGGACCACGCCCGCTGTCGCTGCCCGCCTGGGACGGCGTTTCATCGCCTCGGATGCTGCCTCGCACGCCATCCAGACGACCCGCAAGCGGTTGACCGTTTCGGGGGCGGCTTTCTCGCTGGAGCGGGATTCCATTTCCCCTGCGGCGTGGACAAAGCCGCCTCGAACGAAGGTCCACATCACGCCGACTTCGGTCGCATTGGAGACTCACCTGCAACTGGATTCTTGGGAAGTGGATCCCGATTGGGATGGGGAAACCTTCCGCAGCGTTGCCCAGGCTATTCGGTCCGCGCGCAGGGACGAGATTTCCTTCGAGTTGGGAATCAAAAGCGGACGCAGGGTCTGCATCCGCTTGGTGACGGTCGAAGGGAAGAAGTATCAGCTAGACGTCCAGCCGATAGCCGACGCCGCGAATCGTCTTTAGAAATTTCGGGTGAAGGGGGTCGAGTTCGATGGCGCGCCGCAGCCACGAGATGTGCACATCCAACGTGCGCGTGTCGCCTGTGTAATTGGTTTCCCACACACGTTTGAACAAAGACTCACGTTCGACCACCTCGCCGTGATGCTCCATCAAAATTTGCAGGAGCGTGACCAGGCGCGGGGTGAGTTTGGTGCTTTTGCCCAGCGAGCGAACGCGGCGCTGTTCGATATCCAGGCGGACAGGACCGACGTGCAGCACATTCTTACCCTCGCCTGGCAGCAAGGGTTTGATGCGGTTGACGAGCTTCTGCGCGGTGAATGGCAGGACCAACACAGAGTCGGCGGCGTCCTTTTCCACACCGTTTTCGGTGGCGAGAATCAAAATGATGGGCAGCTTGGAATCTTTTTCGCGTAGAGACTGGCAGATACGCAGACCTGTACTGCGGAGCGAAGCCGCATTGACAACAACCAGGCTCGGCGCAACTTCTTTCAAGCGCGCAACAGCCTGGCTGCCGTTCTGGGCGGTTTCTACTTCAAATCCCTTCTTTTGCAGGTCCGCCGCAAAAGAAGGGATTTCCGCATGTCTGCCTTCGATGACAAGTATTGTGGTTTTTTTCGTCATGATCCGAGAGATGATTGCTTCGCAACAAAGCCTTTGTTTTTTTAAGGTTTTGGTATTATACACTAGAATTCGGTGATTCGTTTTCATACTATAGTACTGGGTGTTTTTAAGGTTGACCCTGGACGGATTCTCACTACATTGTTGTTTTTGCTTGACGTGCCTCCTTGCTTATGGTATTATCCGCGGGCTGGAAAACCGATGCGGGGTAGAGCAGAGGCAGCTCGTCGGGCTCATAACCCGGAGGTCGCAGGTTCGAGTCCTGCCCCCGCTACTCTGAAAATGACGCGCCCAATTTTGGGCGCGTCATTTTGTTTACAGCTGGTGCTACTGGAGGAATATCAATCTTCCTGGTCGGTTGCAAAGACTCGCAGGGCGGGCTGTAACCCAAGCAGCAACAGGAGGGTGGATATCACGGCAGAAGATAAACACCAGATACATACGGCATGGATGACAAACGGTTCAAGATAGGTCAAATAGGAGGAGAAGACCACGGCAAAGAAGGCCATGCCAAAGAAGGCGACTGCCGCAGGCTGGCTCCATTTTGGGAGGAAGCGGCGAGTCAGCCAGGCTGCCAACAGGCCGAAGTACCCCAGAAAACCAAAGATTCCCATTGGCAGGATGCCGAAGATTTTGGCGTAACTACTCTGCTGGACTGTTTCGCAGTTCCCGATGGGGCCGCAGATGGGTGTGACGGGCTGAGTCTCGATATAGGTCAAGTAGCCAGCCACGCCGATGCCGATTGCGATGAACATTGGAATGAGCCAGTCGGTCCAGGCGGGCAGGGAGTAGGTGCGGCCCATCGCAAAAGCGACCAGGCTGTAGATCAGGGCAAGCGCCATGAGGACTAGGATCCCAATTGCTAGGGAGAATCCATTGTTCTTCGGTTGGGCAGGGGCGGTATCCATGAGTTTGGGAGCGGCCTGTGCGGGAGCCGACCCCGTCGGCAGGAATTCCCGAAGAGAGGGATCGGTCGGCCAGTCCACCCCGCCTTGGGCAAGGTGACTCTCGATCAGCGCGGGGAGCTGGTCTCGCACTTGTTCGGAACCAGCCAGCACCTGATCGCCGATGACGATTAGCGGGACGCCTGTCTGCTCCTTGGTCAGACCGTAGGCTGCGCCGACAGCGTAAAGCGTCTGGATATCGTCGATGCTGATGACTTCGATGGTTAGCAGTTCAAGTTGTGTGCCGTATTTCTCGCGCAGTGGCGGGATGGTTTGGGTGAGAGTCTCTTCGCAATGGGGACAGCCTGCCTGCCAGAACAACACTGCGCGGACAACGGGTTGCGCATCCTGCGCGCCGACAGGTGCGGGGGAGAGACCCGCCTGGCAGAGGACCAGAAGGAGGAGCAACAATTTCAGGTGTAGAGAGGGTGCGTTTTTCATGGTTATTTTCCTTGTTGGGTTGACTTGTCTTTATGGGAAGACAGCCACGCCTCATTGTAAGACTCATTGGCCGACCTGTGCCATGATCGAGCGTGATGAAATTCCCATCTCTCTGAATTTGATACAATCCACGCATGCCCAAGTTTTTCACCCATGTCAATGAACTGGATGCGCAGAAGGTGCGCGGATTATATGACGGCTTCGACGCGCCCATTGCGCGGCTGGATTGCGGACAGAAGTGCGCTCCGTACAATCCGAGCGGAAAGCCGTTCTGCTGCGACATCTGCCATGCCGTGCCTGCGGTGTACAAAAGCGAATGGGCCTACCTGCTACCTAACACGGACCTGTGGCACACATGGCGCGGTGACGAGTGTGAGAATCCCCTCTCTTCGCGGGAGAGGGCCAGGGTCAAGGCGGAAACGCCCGAGAGCATGATCCTGTTGGCCTGTCTTGGCCCTGACCGCTGTCAGCGTAATTTCCGTGCGTTGAGTTGCAGACAGTTCCCATTCTTCCCGTATGTCACCGCCGATTATCGCTTTGTAGGGTTGGCTTACGAGTGGGAGTTCGAGTCGAAGTGCTGGGTCATCAGCAACCTGAGTCAGGTCTCGGCCCGCTACCGCGAGGAATTTGTCGGCACGTATGATGAGTTGTTCGTCCAGTTTCAAGAGGAGTTCGATAGTTACGCCGCACATTCGGAAGAAATGCGCGTGCACTTCCTCGAACAAAAACGCCGCATCCCGATCTTGCATCGGAATGGCGGCGTATATCTGCTGAGTCCCGCCAGCGAGCGCATGGCCCGAGTCGAAGTGGGGAAGTTGCCGAAGTTTGCGCCCTACAAATAAAAAGGATGCAGGTCACTGCATCCTTTTTGCCTTACCACTCACACCCGGGCGGGGTCGAAACACCCGCGTGTTTTCCCACTCTTTTGTACATCGTCACATTCGTGAACGGCTCACCAAGGATGCCATCGTGGATGGCCCATGAGCGGCGGCGGATGCTGTTGGCGGCATCTGGCTGACGGAAGGGTGACGACCCGTCCAGCCGCGCCGAGAATTCACCGCCAGGCTGGAACCCCGCCTGGATTCTGTCCATCAGCCGTTTTCCCACCTGATAGGTAAACCCATAGCGCTCGAAGATGACCGCGTTGTGATAGTAGAGCGGCTCGACGAAGTACATGTCATGCCCAAGGCTCTCGACGAATCCCTCGAAGGCACCGATGGCATCTCCCAGCATACGCACCCCATGCCGCACCTGACCTGGAGCCAGTCCCGCTTCGAGGGCGGCCTGCTCGGCTGCAAGGTTGCGGTGCAGCGTGCCAAAGCGCGTGGTTGTGCCGTCGGGAAGCTTATCCACGTCGAAGCGCGGAGAGTCGGGATCGTTGAGGATGTATAGCAGCACATGGATCTGACCGTTCATGGTGTCGGTCAAATGCGCGTACAGGATCGGGTCGGGAAACTGCTTTTCGTGGAATAGGCTCATCTCCACGTCACTGGAGCCTGGCGCGAAGCGAAATTGCAGAAAAGACTGGATGCGCTGTGAATCGGCATCGGGCAGGCGGAAGCGTTCCAGCAAAGCCTGCGGGATGTAGCGGGCATAGATGGCCCGCTTTTCGTCTTCAGGGAGCTTGTTGATTCCACCGATGGTCGAAGGGGTCATAACTCCTCTTTTCTATCAACGCACGCGGGACTCGCGCTCGGCCCCGCGCTCCCGATCACGCTTGGCGATGGACTCGCGTTTGTCGTAGGCTTTCTTGCCGCGTGCCAGGGCGATCTCGATCTTGGCGCGCCCGTCCTTGAGGTAGATGCGCGTTGGCACCACGGTCATGCCCTTTTGGCGGACCTGGTTCCAGATTTCGCGAATCTGTTTCTTGTGCAGCAACAGGCGGCGCTTGCGCTTGGGATCGTGATTGAAGCGGTTGGCCTGCGCGTACGGCGCAATGTGCGCCTCGACCAGCCAGGCCTCCTCGCCGCCTTCGATATCCACGTAGGCTTCGACGATGCTGACTTGTCCCGCGCGGATCGACTTGATCTCACTGCCCTGCAGCGACAAACCCGCCTCGAACTTTTCGAGCAGGAAATATTCGAAACTCGCCTTGCGATTGGTGGCGACTACTTTAAAGTTTTCATCCATACAATTTCATTTTAACACAATAGAGTCTGGGGCCTTGCCCAGTTGAATCGACATTTGAAGATGGTAGAGGACGATTATCCCCACTTCAGGATGGCCGCGCCTGCCGCCACGCGCAGCACGCCAAAGACAATCAGCGCGGCGCCGATGCCGATCCCATCCGCGATGGCGGGACCCGCCAACGAGCCGAACAGCACCGACGCATTGAGCACTATGTTGTACCAGGCCAGGTGTGCGGGACGGTCGTGGTCGGGGATGTTTTCGAGCAGGTAATTGGCGTATGCGCCGCCGACCAGCGCCCACACAAATCCGCCCAGCAGCGAGTAGCCGTAGAAGTGCCATACTTGACTCGAGAGTGCCATCAGGATGGGATAGAGCGCCATGCCTATCACGCCGTAGGCTGTCACGGTCTTGTGCCCCAGCCGTTGGACGATGTGCCGCAACTGCATCGAGCCGAGCAGCATGGCCAGGTAGAACAGAGCCGTGCCGATACCAATGTGGTCGTCGCTGAGGTGCAGATCCTTGACCATGTAGATCGAGAATAACGGGATGGCCAGATACTGCGTGATGTGGAATCCCAGCAGTACCAGCAACGGACGGCGATAATCTGTCTTCCAGATCTCCAATCGCAAAGCGGAGAGCCAGTCTCGGCGGGGCGAAGCGGCCGACGAAACGGAATCAGGCGCAGGGGCGGAGGGTTGATCCGCTTGCAGGGGGCGGATGAAATATAGGTGGACGGTGCTCATCACCGCACCGAAGAATCCAATTGCAAAGACCACCTGGTATCCAGTCGGGAAGGGCAGGTGATTGAGCAAATATCCGCTCAACACGGAGGAGAGCATGAACATGATCGAGAGCACCACGTTGCGCATGCCCGCCACGTGGGCGCGGTATTGCTGGGGCACCGACGCGGCAAACAGCGCGTTGAAGCCCACGGCAACGCCCGTCAGCGGGATGCCCATCAGCAGCGCGATCAGAACCAACGCCCAGATTTGCCCCTGTGCGCCGAACAGCCACGGGAGCGGAATCCACAGCGCGAAGCCGATGCGGTAGATCGCCGCCGTCCAGAAGACGGCCTTGCCGACCGCGCGCTGTTCGAGCCAGCGTCCCGCCGGGATGGCCAGGAACAGGCTGACCACCGCACCGACCGATCCCAATAACCCGATCTGGAACGCCGTAGCCCCCAGGCGCGCGGCGTACACGTTGAGAAAGTTGACCGACGACCCGCTCAGCAGGCCGAACCAGCCGATGTCGAAGTATAGATGGATGAAATTGGCGCGATATTGCGGCGGGACGTCGGATTGGCGGAAGAGTTTGTTGAGCATAGCGGGACGATTATAATGCCGCCATGCCTTCCCTTCGCTCCCAATTCCTGCTCGACCCCACCGTCACCTTCCTCAATCACGGCTCCTTCGGGGCCACGCCCAAACCCGTCTTCCGCGAGTATCAGCGCTGGCAGCGCGAACTGGAGCGCCAGCCCGTGGAGTTCTTGGGCCGTCGTTACAACGGCTTGATGAAGTCCGCCCGTGCCGCCCTGGCCGACTATCTCGGCACACAGGCCGATAACGTGGTCTTCGCCCAAAACGTGACCATCGCCCTCAACATCGTGGCCCGCTCGCTTGACCTCGGCCCGGGCGACGAGGTCCTCGCCAGCGACCACGAGTATGGCGCACTCGACCGCACCTGGCGTTTCCTTTCCAGGGAGCGCGGTTTCGCTTACATCAACCAGTCCATCCCTACGCCGCTCACCACCGCCGCGGATTTCGAGGCCGCTTTCTGGCGCGGCGTCACCCCGCGCACGCGCGTCATCTTTCTCAGTCACATCACCAGCCCCACCGCGCTGGTCTTCCCCGTTGAACGCATTGTCCGCCGTGCGCGAGAGGCGGGTATCCTCACTGTGATGGACGGTGCCCACGCCCCGGGCCAGCTTCCGCTTGCGCTCGATTCGCTGGGCGCCGATTTCTATGGCGGAAACCTGCATAAGTGGCTGTGCGCCCCCAAGGGCGCGGGATTTCTGTATGCCCGCCCCGATGTCCAGCCTCTGCTCGAACCGCTGGTCGTCTCCTGGGGCTACGAATCCGAAACGCCGAGCGGTTCGCTTTTTGTGGATCATAACGAATGGTGGGGTACGCGCGACGTCTCTGCTTTCCTGACTGTCCCCGCTGCCATCGAGTTTCAGCGTCAGCATCGTTGGGATGAGGTGTGGGCGTCCTGCCACGAGCTGGCGGCGGACTCCCAGCGGCGACTCTGCGCCCAGACGGGACTCGCCCCCCTGCATACCGACGCCGAGGTCTGGTTCCGTCAAATGTTTGCCGCCCCGCTCCCAGCGGATACCGACATCGCCGCGCTCAAGACGCGTCTGTACGAGGAGTTCCGCATCGAAGTCCCGTTGATCGAATGGAACGGAAACAAGCTGATCCGCGTCTCTATTCAAGCCTACAACTCTCGCCGCGATGTGGATCGCCTGTTGCGCGCCCTGGAAATCTGCCTGTGACCTTTTGATGCGAATGTGCAACATAGGTATGTCATTGCGAGGAGCGCCAGCGGTGAAGCAATCTCCGAAATGCAAAACCTGACTTAACGGCATTCAAGGTTATACTTCTCATCCCGTCCTTAAAACAATCCGCTTTCAATGTTCCCGGAGGTTTGAATGAAACTGCTTCGACCCTTGTCCCTGCTGGCTGCCTTGGCCCTGCTGCTTTCCGCTTGTGGACCGCAAGCCACGCCCACCAGCTCCGCCGACCCGTTCCTGACGGAGGGCGTCAATACCATCGTGGCTTCCTATTTCGGCACGCAAACCGCCGTCGCCCCTGTGCCGACCGTCCCGCCGCCCGCCACGAATACACCCCCCCCGTCCGCCACCTTCCCACCTGTGCCGACCCAGCCGCTCGTCACACCGACCTACACGTTCGTCTATTACACGCTCACGGCCACGCCCTATACTGTCACGCCCACGGGCACCTTCTACACCGCCACCACCAACGCGGATACGTTGGCTTATGGTTGCAAGAATCTGCTTCTCATCGCCGATGTGACCTATCCCAGCGGCACAGAGGTCAAGCCTGGACAGAATTTCACCAAGACCTGGAAGGTGGCCAACAACGGCACCTGTCAATGGGAATATGTCTTTGCGCTCACCCAGACAGGCGGCACCAACTTCGACGCGCCGAGCAAACGACTGGGGAAGGTCGTGGCCGTCAACGACTGGACCGAGATCTCTGTCAACCTGGATGCCCCTAACAAGGAAGGCACCTATACCGCCTACTGGCGCATGTCCGATGGCGACGGTCATCTGTTTGGTTCCACATTGGGCGTCACCATCAAAGTCAGCAAGAGCGCCTACCCGTAGCCTGACGTCTTCGGATTTGGAGGACCATGCGAAACCATTGGGTCGCCGCCTTGTTGGGATTGTCCCTGCTGGCTTGGATACTTGGTTCGTGGGGAACCGCATCCGCGGCCCCGCGGCGTGAGCCGACCCCATCCGAGCTGATCGCCGAGGTCAACAGCCTGCGTCTTGCCAATGGGTTGAACGCGCTCAATACGCATCCCATCCTGATGCAGGTAGCCCAAAGCCAGGCCGATTCATTGCTGGCTACTGAAGGCGCGGCGGGACACAACCGTCCCAACGGTATGACCTTTACCCAGCAACTACTCCTGTTGGGATATCCGCTCTCGGGCGATCTTTCGTTGGGCGGATACCGCTCCGAGAACTTCGTCTTCGGGTACGGCATGGCCGCCCACGACGCCATCGTCGCCTGGCAAGGAGACGATCCGCACGCCAACACCATGCTCTCGCCCAATCGCAGCGACATCGGTGCGGGCGTCTCGGTCGGCAGCGACGGCACGGTCTATTTCGTGATCGACACCGCCCTGCAAACCACCAGCGGACTTCCGCAAGAGGAAGCCAGCCAGTATCTGCCTGGCGGCAGCGGCACGGCCCTCAACCCCGAGGATGCGCTCAGTCAGTACATCGTGCCCATCGTGGTTGCCACGGCTCGTCCCGACGGCGAGGTGTATCACAAGGTCCAGTATGGGCAGACATTGTGGGGCATTGCCATTGCCTATCACACCAAGATCGACGAAATCCGCCGCCTGAACAATCTGCGCAGTGACACGGTCTATCCCAATCAGTTGTTGCTGGTGATGCACGCTGCGACGCCGCCTCCGCCCTCCACGCAGACGGCGGCTCCCGCCGCGACAAAATCGATTCACGACGTGGTCCTGCCGCCGCCTGGCGTGGCTCCCACCCAGACGCTCCCCGCCACGCCCGTCGCATCCCCCGCGGATGCCCCTTCCCCGAGCGGACCTTCGCTCGGTATGGTTGTTCTCATCCTGGCGCTGTTGATCGTGGTCGGCGGCGGAACCGCCGCCTGGTTTATCCGCGAGCCTGCGAAGTGACGTCATTGCGAGAAGGAGCGTAGCGACGACGAAGCAATCTCCCTTTTCGGGGATTGTGCAATGACATAGGGAGGAAGGTATAATCTCTCTGACCAGCGCCGTCTAACAGACGGCGCAACTCTTGAATGGAAGTGAACGAATGGATATTTCTGTCGCATTGGGCGGCGGCGGCGCCAAGGGAAATTCCCACATCGGTGTGCTGCGCCGCCTCGAAAAAGAAGGTTATCAAATCCGCGCCATTGCGGGCACCAGCTTCGGCGGTATCGTCGCGGCGTTGTATGCGTCGGGATACACTCCCGCCCAGATCGAAGATCTGTTCCTCAAGGTGGATCAGACCAAACTCTATGGACGCCGTCCGAACGAAGGCCCCGCCCTGTTGGGCTTGATGGGCGTCAGTCTGTGGCTGGATGAAGTCCTCGGCGACCGCACCTTTGCCGACCTCAAGATTCCCTGCGCCGTCACGGCCGTGGACTTGAATTGCGGCTGCGAGGTGATTCTCTCCGAGGGTTCCGTCAAGGATGCGATCTTGTCCACCATCGCCTTGCCTGGCATCTTCCCGACCTTTGAGATGAACGGCTGGCGTCTGGTGGACGGCGGCGTACTGGACCCTGTGCCTGTCTCCGTGGCGCGCACGCTGGCCCCCAACCTGCCTGTGGTGGCGGTGGCGCTCACGGCCCCCATCGGTGAGCCTGCCCGTCCCTGGGGTATGCCCATGCCCAGCATCGTCCCGCGCGTGATCGTGGACCGTATCAACCGCCTCAACGTGGCCCAGGCCATGGACGTCTTCATGCGCTCGCTCGACATCGGCAACCGCGCCATGGCCGAATATCGCCTGGCTGTGGACAAGCCCGAAGTGCTGGTGCGCCCCGCCGTATCGCACATCGAATTGCTCGACCGCGTGGACCCGCGCGAGGTGGCTCAACTGGGCGAGAACGCGCTCGAAGCCGTCCTGCCCGACCTGAAACGCGCCGTCAGTTGGCCTGTCCGCCTGGGCCGCTGGATGGGGGTCAAGGCATGAAACGCGACCTGCGCGATTACGCCCGCAAGACCGAAGTCCGCCTGGGGCTCGGGGCGATCATCCTCTTCCTGGTGGTGGGCATGGGCCTGATCTGGCTCATCTACGGCACGGGAGCCGCCTCGCTGGGCATGTTGTGCATGGGCGCGGGACTGGCCACCGTGGTGCTTATCTACCTTGTCTTCCTCGGAATCGAGTTGATCCTGAAGAATGCCCGCCCCAAGTGATTCCCAGTTGATCGAATTTCACGGCTGGACCCTGCGCCTGCGTCCCGCCACCGAGCCGTCTCCGCGCCTGATGCTGATGCTGCACGGCTGGACGGGCGACGAAAACTCGATGTGGGTCTTCGGCCGTGACCTGTCGCCGCAGACCTGGCTGCTGGCGCCACGTGCGCCACACGCCGCCCACCCAAGCGGATATTCCTGGCGGCCCTACGTCGAGGACTCGCATGGCCGTCCGAGCGCCGAGATGATGCGTCCCTCCGCCGACGTGCTAATCCGTCTGGTGGACGAATACGTCGCCTCTGCCGGTATCGACGCCGCGCAGTTCGACGTGATGGGCTTCAGTCAGGGCGCGGCCATGACCAATCTGCTGGCCATGCTCTATCCGCAACGCGTCCGCAGGGCGGGAGTGCTGGCGGGCTTCGTCCCCAGCGGAGTGGAGGCCCTCGTGGAGAAGCGGCCGCTCGAAGCGAAGCCATTCTTCGTCGCGCACGGCACGCAGGACGAACTCGTCCCCATCGAGCGCGCGCGGGACTCCATCCGCCTGCTCGAAGAGGCGGGCGCGCAGATCACCTATTGCGAGGCCGAGGTCGGCCATAAGGTCAGCGCGGATTGTATGCGGGCGCTGAAGAGATTCTTCCAAGAGTAGAGTTGGAGTCTAGAAGTGAGCTTCTGGACAAGATTGGCCCCATTTCATCTGGGCGTTGACGCTCATTTTGTTTACGGGTATCCTTGACGAAATTTTGCATGAAGGAAAAAGAATGAGACGACCTGTTTCCCGTCGTGACTTTCTCAAACTCGCGGGTCTGAGCCTGGGCGCGATGGCGCTCACCCCAGCCGACATCAAATTCCTGGATCGGTTGAACGCTCCCAAGCGCCTGCCACAATTCCCGGCCAGCGCAATCATCGGCCGCGTGACCGACAGCGACGTGGACCTGCGCAGCCGTCCCACCAACGACCCGGGCCTGAATACCTCCGTTGCCAAGCTGCCCGCCGACACCCTGCTCGAATGGAATCGGGAGGTGGTCGGCAATGTGGTCTTCGGCCTGTCCAACCAACGTTACGTGGAGACGCCGCAGGGCTACGTCTATGGCTCGGTGCTTCAGCCCACCCGCAATCTGCCCAATACGCCCATCACGTCCATGCCGCCTGGCGTGCCCGGCTTCTGGGCCGAGGTCACGGTGCCGTACATCGACCTGGCGCACGAAGGGGCGGTGGCCTCGCCCTGGCTTCAGGACATGCAGAAGTACAACTTCCAGCCGCGCCTGTATTACGGGCAGGTGGTGTGGATCGACCAGGTCCGCACGTCCAACGGATTCCCTGAATACCGCTGGACCGAAGGGGCCAACGGTCACGGTTATGGATACGGCGACTACGGCGAATTCTTCTGGGCCGACGGCGCGGGACTCAAGATCCTCACCGATGCCGACGTGGCCCCCATCAGCCCCGACATTGACCCGAACGCCAAGACCATCTCGGTGAACCTAGACTACCAGACCCTGTCCTGTTACGAAGGTACCAACGAGGTGTTCTTCTGTCAGATTTCCAGCGGCAAGCGGTATGACCCCCTGACGGGCCTCGTGACGGATGCCTTCGCCACGCCCTCGGGTACCCTGATGACCTATTGGAAGATCATCTCCAAAAACATGACGGCAGGCAGCGAGGCCTCGGGCTATTCCACGCCTGCGGTGCCGTGGTGTACGTTCATTGCCACAGGCGGAGTCGCCATCCACGGCGCATTCTGGCACAACGCCTTCGGCGAGCGCCGCTCGCATGGCTGCATCAACGTCTCACCTGAAAACGCCAAGTGGATCTTCCGCTGGACGACCCCGTATGTGTCCCTGGCTGCCAGCGAGGAGCGCCGCAGCCTGCCCGATCACGGCACGGTGATCAACTCGAAAGAGACCGTCGTCTAACTCCAACCTCAAAGAGAGTACCCCTTCATGGATATTTCCCAAATCACCCTCGGCCTGGCGTTCCTGGCAGGCCTGGCTTCCTTTCTTTCTCCGTGCGTGTTCTCGCTGGTGCCCGCCTATGTGGGCTATCTTGGCGGACGCGCGGCGGGCGGAGAAAGCAATGCCTCGAACCGCTGGATTACGTTCACGCACGGACTGGCCTTCGTCCTCGGCTTCAGCGTGGTCTTCATCCTGTTGGGGGTGGCTGCCTCCGCCCTGGGTGGAGTCCTGCACGACCTGAGCGATTGGCTGGCGCGCATCGGCGGCGTCATCGTGATCGTCTTCGGCCTGCACATGATCGGCGTCTTCCGCATTCCCTTCCTCGAATACGACACGCGTATGACCACCGCTCCCGACCGCAAGCTGGGATACCTCTCCTCCGCGCTGATGGGAGTCTTCTTCTCGGCGGGCTGGTCTCCTTGTGTGGGACCCGTCCTCGGCGCGATCTTGACCCTGGCCGCCAACGGCGGGAACCTGGCCCTGGGCACGATGCTCCTCACCGCTTATTCCGTGGGGCTGGCCATTCCCTTCCTCGTGGCGGCCCTGGGCATCGGCTGGGTGACCGTGGTCCTGCGCAAGTACAGCAAGGTCATGCGCTACGTCGAGATCGGTATGGGTGTGGTGTTGGTGCTCGTAGGCGTCATGCTCTTCACGGGCGCGTTCTCGCTGATCGCCCAGCGCACCCAGTTCTTCTGGTTCGATTTCGGAATTTAGTTGTACATCTTTTAGGAGCCGACCTTGCTTACTGTTACCCTGTACACCCGTGAGAATTGCCCTCTGTGTGACGAAGTCCGCGCCGAGTTGGCGGCCCTGCAGGAGAAGTTTCCGCACCGCCTCGTCAGCGTGGACATCGACTCCGATGCGTCGTTGAAGGAGAAGTTCGGCGAGGTCATCCCCGTCGTCGAGGTGGGACCCTACAGCCTGAAGGCGCCCATCTCGTCCCAGTCTTTGGCGATGACGCTTGGCGCCGCCACCGACCGCCGAGATCAATGGCAAAAGCTGGACCCTGACGAATACGAAAAACGAGTCCGCCGTGGGCAGGAGTTCACGCGCGGCGACCGCATTTCTTATTGGATCGCCAAAAATTATTTGTGGGTCATTAATCTGTTCATCTTCCTCTACGTTGGCCTGCCCTTCCTCGCGCCTACGCTCATGGAGGCAGGGTGGACTCTCCCCGCCAAGGCTATCTATGCCATGTACAGTCCGCTCTGCCACCAGTTCGGTTTCCGCTCGTTCTTTCTGTTCGGCGAGCAGCCGTTTTATCCGCTGGCGGAAGCCCATGTCAGCGGCGCGGAGACCTTCGAGCAGGTCACGGGCATCCAGGGCTTGAGCGACCCTTCAAACATCGCCCGCCTGGAGGCGCGTCAGTTCGTCGGCAATCCGACCATGGGCTACAAAGTGGCGTTGTGCGAGCGGGATGTCGCCATCTATGGCGCGATGCTGCTCTTTGGCATCGTCTACGCCCTGACGGGCCGCCGCATCCCGCCGCTGCACTGGGCCCTGTGGCTACTCATCGGCATGGGGCCAATCGGCCTGGATGGTTTCTCGCAGCTCTTCAGTCAATTCAACTGGACCTGGTTGAGCACCCTCCTGCCGTATCGTGAGAGCACGCCCTTCTTGCGCGTGCTGACGGGCGCGCTGTTCGGCCTGGCCACCGCCTGGTTTGCCTATCCCTACGTGGAAGAATCCATGAAAGAAACGCGCCAGTTCTTCGTCAAGAAACTCGCCGTCTCGCAACCCACCGAATAATGTCTTTCATCGAAAAAAACGGTCTCCGTTATTACACCTTCGATCTGTTCCCGCGCTCGGTGCTGCACGGCGTGGTCACACGTCGCGGCGGGGTCAGCCCCGCGCCCTGGGAGTCGCTCAACGTGGGCGGCACCGTCGGCGACGACAAGACACGCGTACGTGCCAACCGTCAACGCACCTTCGAGGCCTTTGGCCGCGACCTGTCGTCCATCTTCGACGTGTGGCAAGTCCACAGCGCGGACGTGGTCTGCGCCGACCAGCCCATCGACCCCGACACCGACCTGACCCAGGCTGACATCATCCTCACCGACCGACCCGAGGTCACGCTCTACATGCGCTTCGCCGATTGCGTGCCGCTGCTCTTTCATGACCCCGTCAAGCAAGTCATCGGCTTGGCTCATGCGGGCTGGGTGGGTACGATGAAAGGCGCAGGCCGTGCGGCGGTCGAGGCCATGCAGGCGCGGTACGGCTGTAGGCCCGAGAATATTTTGGCGGCCATCGGACCCTCCATCGGCGTGGATCATTACGAGGTCGGCGCGGATGTCATCGCCAAGGCCCGCGAGTCTTTCGGCGCGGATGCCGAGCGCCTGATCGAGTCGCGCGACGGCCACACCTATCTCGATTTGTGGACGGCGAATTATGTCCAGTTGCAGAAGGCGGGTGTGGAGCACATCGAAGTGGCGGGACTATGCACGGCCTGTCATCTAGAAGACTGGTTCTCGCACCGCGCCGAGAAGGGCAAGACGGGTCGCTTCGGCGCGCTGATGGCGTTGCAGGCTTAAGGCCGCTGTCGAAACGGAAGCAGGCTCAGGTCCAGGTGCGAAGCAGAGTAAAATAAGTGCGATGACCGAACTCGTTGATTCCATTCGTGAACGTTATCTGCATACGCTTGACCGCATTGCATCCTCTGCCCGTTCCGTGGGACGCGATCCTGCTGCGATCCGCCTGGTGGTGGTGACCAAGTCTCAGCCGCGCGAGGTGGTGAAGGCGGCCATCGAAGCAGGGGCAACCATTCTCGGGGAAAATTATCCTGAAGAAGCTGTCGAGAAAATTCAATCCATCGGCGCGCAATCTGCGGTAGAATGGCACATGATCGGGCACGTACAAAGCCGCAAGGCGCGTTTGGTGCCCGCGAACTTTAACTTGATGCATTCGCTGGATGGCGCAAAGCTGGCCGAGAAACTGGATCACTTCGCTGCCGAGGCGGGGCGCGTCCTGCCCGTCCTGTTGGAATTCAACGTGGGCGGCGAGGACTCGAAATCGGGCTGGTCTGCTGCCGACGAATCACGCTGGGATGAACTGGCGGCCTCGCTGACGCCCGTGCTGGGTCTGCCCCATCTGCGGATTCGCGGCTTGATGGTAATGCCGCCCATCGGTGACGATGCCGAGGCTTCGCGCCCGTACTTCCAGCGGACCCGCCGCCTGCAAGAGTTTCTGCGCGAACGCCTGCCGCAGGCCGATTGGTCCGAGCTTTCGATGGGCACCAGCACGGATTTCGAGGTGGCGGTGCAGGAAGGCGCCAGCCTGGTTCGTGTGGGGACGGCCATTGTCGGCCCGCGCAAGTATGCTCAAAAATAATGTCGAGGAGTCTTAATGTACGGATTGGTAAGCGCGATAAGCCTGGTATCGAATCTCTTGATCTGGATTGTGATCGCAAATGTTCTGCTTTCGTATTTTGTGGATCCGTATCACCCGATCCGTCGCGCGCTCGACAGCATCGTGGAGCCATTCCTTGCTCCCATCCGCCGCATCCTGCCGAACACGGGCATGGTCGATTTCAGCCCGATGGTATTGACTCTGTTGATCTGGCTTCTAACCCGTTTCCTTATTAGCATTCTGACTCATTAGCGAGGCACCTATGACCAAACGTAAGTTCCAACTGCACGATGGCAAGAAGGGGGCCGCGCTGGCAGTGCGGGTCACACCGCGGGCCAGCAAGAACAAGATCGTGGAAGTGCTCGAAGACGGCACTTTGAAGGTCCATCTTGCCGCGCCGCCCGTGGACGACGAGGCCAACCTGGAATTGCTCAAGTTCATGGGCGAGGTGTTGGGCGTGTCCAAGTCGCGGCTGGACATCGTGGCGGGCGCGGCAGGCCGTGACAAGCTTATCGCGGTCATCGACATGGATGCCGAGACCGCTCACAAACGCATCCTGGCATATCTTGAATAAATGAAAACAAGCCGATGAAAATCGGCTTGTTTCTTTTTGTCTACCCGCGTAGCGCGAGGGATGTCTCGCGCTATTTTTATTGCACGCCGTTATTCCCGTACAGCCTGCGATAGATGACGTAGATCTCGTAGATGTTGCGGATGTACTGGCGGGTCTCCTCGAAGCGCACCACCTCAAGGAACAGGTCGGGGTCGCCGCCCGAGAGGTCGTACCAGGCCTTGGCGTTTCCAGGCCCGCCGTTGTAGGCGGCCAGCATGGCGTAGAGGTCCCCGTTTAAGTAGGTGCGGTTCGCGGCCAGATAATGCGTGCCGAAGCGGATGCTGACATCGGGGCGGTACAGGTCATCGGGACTGTACTCGATGGGCCAGCCCAATTGGCTGGAGATGCTCGCGCCCGTGCCAGGGATGATTTGCATCAGTCCGCGTGCGCCTGCCGAGGAACTAACAAATCCCTCGAACAGACTCTCCTGCCGCACCACGCTGAAGATGAAGAGCGGGTCGAATCCCTCGGAGGTCGCATCAGGCACGATCAGGTCGGCGTAATACAGCCCGTAGCGCAGGTGACTGAAATAGGTCGGCGCCATCATCGACTCGGTGTGTTCGTCCAGCCCAGCCAGAGTCAGCACCTGGCGGGCGGCGAAGACGGCGGTGCGGTACAGGCCCAGGTCGAGCAGGTAATTGGCGAGGCGGTAACTACCCACGGCGTCGCCCGCCAGACTATCACGCAGATTCTCGAATTCGAGGCGAGCGTCTTCGTACAGGCCCAGATTCCACAAGGCCGCGCCGCGCTGGACGCGCGGGTCCGAGGCCAGCGGCCCCAGCCCGCGCAAATCGGTGTCGGCGGGCAGATTGAAGGTCGCCTTCATCCAGGTGTCGGCGGCGGGACGTTCGGCGGCCAGGTCGAAGGCCAGGTTCGACGAGGCGGGCGGGTCGAAGGGCGTGGGGTCGGTCAGCAGGTCGCGGGCGCGTTCGCTGTAATATCCGCTGGGGTCCACGTTCTGGCCCTGCTGCCAGGCCTGCTGCATGGCGTCGGTGTTGCCCAATTGCTGCTGGGCCTTGCCGATCCACAGGTAGGCGCGGGAACGGTCCTCGGTCTTTTGCGCGATCTCCAGGCTGTGGGTGAAGGCGGTCAGCGCGGCCTGGAAGTTGCTCTGGCGATAGCGGAGGATGCCCACCTGGAAGATGGCCGTCGAGGCATTTTCGTTGCCAGGGTAATTATCCGCTACACGGCTCCAGGCCTGGGCGGCCTCGTCGAGGCGGTTGTCGCGTTCGAGGATGCGGCCTGCGCTCATCAGGTAATCGGGCGCGGACTCGGAGTCGGGGAAGATGGTGGCGAACTCGCTCAAGGTGGCGGCGGCCTGCTCGTACATACCCAGTTCCGCCCATTGCAAATAGGCTTTCTCGGCCCAGGCATCGACCCACTTGGAATGTGTCGAGTAATCCTTGATGAAAATTCCGAACTCGTCCACGGCGGCTTGATAATTGCCGAGTTCCCGCAGGGTCAGGGCGCGGTAGTAATGCGCCGTGCCGTCGTTGACGGGATTGGCGGCCAGGTAGCGGTCGAGGGCCTCAAGTGCCTTATCGTAACTTCCATTGTAGTAATCTACTATCCCGCGGTCGAGGTCGCTGACCTCCACGCCCGCGTTGAGCAGTTCTACTAGGCTAAGAAAAGCGTAACCAGAGAGCCGATAATTTTCCACCGCCAGGCGGAAGCGGGCCTGCGCGTTCTCGGTCTGACCGAGAGCCTGATACGCCACCCCTGAGAGATATGCCACCTGGGCGCGCAGGTAGTCGTTGGTGGTACGGGCCGCGATGCCATCGTAGAGGGGGAGGGCGTTCTCATAATCGCCGAGACTGGCGCGCGTCTGCGCCACCTTGACATCCACGTAGATGCCGTCGTCGAGGCGTGGCGCTTGGATGGAGGCCAGGTAGGCGGCCAGCGCGCCGGTGTAATCGCCTGCGTTGGTCAGCGCATCCCCGCGTAGTTCTTGCGTATAGGCATCCAGAACGCCTGGCCGCAGAGTCAAATAGAGTTGCCAGGCGGCGGCCGCGTCGGTGTAACGCTGCATCTGGTTGTACGTCAGCCCTTGAAGGAAGTAGGCGTCGGGGAAGTAGGTCGAGTCGGGGAATTCGCCGAGGAGGGTCTGTAGAGAGGCCAGCGCGTCGGTGTAACGTCCGTCTGTATAGAAGGTGCGAGCCTCGCCCCATTTGGCGGCGGCGCGCACGGCGGGGTCGGACGAGTCCTGGTAAGCGGTCTGATACAGCCCGAGCGCATAGTCATAGTCGCCGTTGAAGAGCGAGCGGTCCCCGCTGGCCACACGCACCACAGGTGCGGGTGTGGGCGTGATCGTGGCAGTGGGAGACGGGGATGGGGTGAGGGTCAGGCTGGGGGTGGCCGTATTGACCAGGGGCAGGGCGGGCAGGTTCGAGG
>CALFXA010000011.1 GCA_937928015.1 uncultured Anaerolineales bacterium
TGCGCCTGGTTTCGCTCGGTCACGCCGCGCGCCAGAAGGCGAATCGAAAAGTCCGCCAGCCGCTGGCGGAAGCCGCCTTCTCGGTGGGCAGCCCCGCCGAACGCAAGGCGCTCGAAACCCATGCCGATATCGTCGCCGATGAGTTGAATGTCAAACGCGTGCGCGCCCTAGACGCCAGCGCCGAGGCGTTGACCCACACCGTCAAGCCGCTGCCCAAGCAGCTTGGACAGAAATACGGCAACAAGTTCCCCGCCTTGCAGAAGGCCATCCTGGCCATGAACGCGGAAGATGTGGCGCGGACCCTGCTTTCAGGCCAGCCGCTCAAGGTCAGCGTGGACGGCACCGAGTACGGTATCCTGCCCGAGGAGGTCGAGGTCAAGGCCAATGCGAAGAGCGGATTCGCCGTGGCCGAGGAAGGCGCCTATGTGGCGGCCCTGGTCACCGATCTGACGCCCGAGCTGGTGCAGGAAGGCTTGGCGCGCGAGTTCGTCCGCCGCGTACAGGACCTGCGTAAGTCTACCGACCTGGACGTGGCCGACCGCGTGAACCTGTTTGTCGAAGCCAGCGCGGGGCTCCAGTCCGCGGTGGAGGCGCACAAGGACTACATCACCTCCGAGACCCTGACCGTCGATCTCAAGTTTGCGACCCCGCCTGCCGAAGCGTCCGTTGTCGAAGACGAGTTTGAAGGCGAGAAGGTCAAGGTAGGGTTGGTGAAAGTTTAATCCTATTCGTATTTGAATAAAACAGGACCTATATGGAAATTGAAATCCTGTGGGTTCTGTTTTTATTTAAGCTTTATCGCATTGGGTGCTGGATTGAAAATTAAACTCATGTATAATCGTTCCATGAATTCCTCTTTCCCTCAAAAAAATGAAATAAGAAATTTTATTCAAACTGCTTTGATTGTAGTATTGCTGACCTTCGCAGCGCTAGTTGTGCTTCAGCAGGCTAACCCTGCGCGCAATAAACTCGGGCGTGACGCAGGGGCTTATCTGTACATCGGGAGCCGCGTGCTACGTGGGGATGCTCCCTATCTCACAGCATGGGATGGCAAGCCTCCTGCGATCTTTTTACTGGATGCCTTTGGGATATGGTTGGGACGGGGAACACGCTGGGGAGTCTGGCTAGTCGAATTTATCTCCCTGTCAGGAGCTGCGTTCCTAGGTTTTATTGCCATGCGCCGTCAGTTTGGGGTGGCGGCTGCACTTTTTAGTTCGTTAATATGGTTATACGGATTGAATAATATCCTGATCGGCGGCAACCTGACCGAGGAATATTCTCTGTTCTTTAGCTTTCTGTCGATCTATTTTTTTGTTCTCACTTTGGGGCGGGACGCGTCTCTCCGGATTTATGCGGGAATTGGCATCTCTGCTGGAATCAGCTTTCTCTTCCGCCCCAATAATACAGGTACACAGATGGGGATCATCCTGACGATGATCATAATTTTTCTTATCGAAAAGCAGTATGCTGTCCTAATAAAACGATTGCTCGTTGTAGGTATTTCCGCCCTTGTTCCATTGGGAATACTGTCTGTTTACCTCGGTGCGAAAGGTGCTCTGGCTGCTTTCTGGGATGCGACAATTGTTTATAATTTTTCTTACGCAGGAGCCCACCACTTTAATCCAATAGCTTCTTTCTCGGCTGGCATATTGTTCTTCCATATAGCTACTGGAATGATCCTGATCGGTTATCTGGCCGCGGCCACGGAAGTAGTTTCGCAATGGGCGAGCCGCTCGAAGATCGAGCCGATTCTACTGTGGATTGCTCTAACTGGCCTCATTGAAACAATGTTGAGCGGACTATCCGGCCGCAACTATGAACACTATTTCATTAACTGGATCCCGTTTACTGCGCTGGCCACTGCTCTTTTAATCTTCCGCACACTTCCCGTTCTTGTAGCATGGGCCGAGAAGAAGACCTTTATATTTCTTGTGACAATTCTGGTACTATTTTCCGTGTCCTTTTACGAGGTTCCCGGAAGGTTTTATAAAAATATAGCGCCCTTATTTTTCGGTCGTTCAGCCCGAATTCAGCTCTTTGATCCCGTTGTTGAATATGTAAATGTTAATACTACCCCTGAGCAGACTGTTTTTGTATGGGGCGGACAGGCAGGCATTAATTTCCTTGCGCGACGAGATTCGCCTGTGCCATATTTATTCTTTCCTCTGGGTGTGCCTTCAAGGATCACCGATCAGCTTTCTAGAGACGTCTATGAAACCTTTGTTGCTGCTCCACCAACCCTGGTGGTAGATGGATCTATATATGATGACCGCTATATTGTTCCCATATCCGTAGATGACCCGGTTGCATGGCTTTCCGAGCATGGTGTATACAACACTCCCTACTTGGTTGAGATGATAGAATTCATCCGTGAAAATTATGCGTTGGTGCGTACCGTGAATCAAGTCGATATATACAGGCTGAATCCATAGGGAGACAGATATCCCAATGATTGATTGATTGCTTCTCTTTTAGTGCAATCGTGATAATTTCACGACCTTTCGTGACATACACTGGCCACGTCACATCGAATCGCACTAGACTCTAAGATATTATCTGGTGAGCGCATGATGAAATCTATAAGACAAAATAACCTTTGGTTTCGCCGCGCGCTTACAAAAGCGTGCATCCCTTTACAGTCGACGGAGCCATGTGGAGTTTCTTGTCGCCGCTTGGTCATGCTGGTAGATTGCGATGCAAATTGAGATTGTGAATGAGGCCGCGCAAGAGTTGTGGGATGCTTTTCATCGCCTCGTGCCGCAACTGACGAACAACAATCCGCCGCCTTCGCTGGACCTGCTGGCGGCCCTCGTGGAATCCGAGGCGTCCACGCTCCTGGTCGCCCGCGCGGACGACGGCTTCATCCTCGGCGCGGCCACGCTGACGGTCTACCTCGTCCCAACGGGCACGCGTGCCATCATCGAAGACGTCATCGTAGACGGGTCCGCGCGCGGGCAGGGCATCGGCGAGGCATTGGTCCGCCGATGCCTGGAGATCGCCCGTGAGAAGGGCGCACCCGCCGTCACGCTCACCTCGAATCCGAAGCGCGAGGCTGCCAATCGCCTGTATCAGCGTATGGGATTCCTCAGGCGCGAGACCAACGCGTATGTGTATAAATTTTGACACTAAATTAATGCAAAAGAGGCCGCCCATTTGGGCGGCCTCTTTGTTTATGGGAACTGGATTACGGCAGGGTCAGATTCAGGGTCCTGACCAGCAGCACGGCCATTTCTGCGCGGGTGACGGACGCATTGGGGCAGTAGAGCCCACCGCCGCAGCCCGAAGTGATGCCTTCATTGGCAAGTTCTTCGATCCAGGCGGCCGCCCAGTAGCTGGCCTGCACGTCTGCGAAGACCGTGCCCGTGGCGGGTGGAGGCGTGTAATTCCCTCCATGTTTCAGGCGTAGTAGGAAGATCGCCATTTGAGAGCGATCCACCCGATCATCGGGGCAGAACGTGGTGGGACCGCATCCGCTCGTGATGCCTTCGTTGTAGAGGTCCTCGATCCAGTTCTGGGCCCAGTGGCCGATTGTGTCGGTGAAGTGGAAGGAGGCTGGCAGCGGAGGCTGGTAGGTTCCGCCGTGCAGTCCGCGCTTCAGGAATACGGCCATTTCGGCGCGGGAAATTAACGCGGTCGGGCAGAACTGCATCGGGGAAGTCGAACAGCCGTTGGTGATGCCTGCGTAATAGATGGCGTTGATGTACTGCGCTGCCCAGTAATCGTTCGGGACGTCCACGAAGATCGGATTGACGCTGACGATCAGGTCGAAGTTCTGGGTGGCGTCCGCGCCGAACCCGTTCGAAGCGGTGAAGGTCAATGGGTAGGTTCCACTCGACCCAAAGGCGGGTGTTCCGCTCAGGGTAGCGGTGCCATCTCCGTTGTCCAAGTAGGTGACTCCGCTGGGCAGGGTTCCGCTGCTGGCGATGCTGGGCGTGGGATATCCCGTGGCGACCACAGTAAAGCTGCCGTTCACCCCGACCACGAAGGTGATCGTGCTGGCGGAAGTGATTGCGGGGGCGGCGTTGACCGTGTGGGATACGCCCGCAGAAGTGCTGCCGCCGAAGTTACTGTCACCCGCGTAGGTGGCGGTCAGGGTGCGGACCCCAGGCGTGGTCAGTGTGATTGAGCAGGTGCCCGCCGCGACGGAGCCTGTGCAACTGTTCACACCATCGCTGACGGTCACGTTGCCCGTCGGGGTTCCCGTGCCTGGGGCGACCACTGCCACGCTGTAGTTGACCGTCACTGCAGCTCCCGCCAGGGATGGATCGGGCGTGTCGGAGGTGATGGTCGTGGTCGTGTTGGCATTGACTACCTGATGGCTGACGCTGGCCGAGGTGCTGGCATTGAAGTACGTGTCGCCTTCATAGGCGGCGGTCAAGGTCTTGGTGCCGAGGCTGGTGAACGTGATCGAGCAGGTGCCCGCCGTGACGGAGCCTGTGCAACTGTTCACACCATCGCTGACGGTCACGTTGCCAGTGGGTGTGCCGCTGCCGCCATTGACGCTGACGGTATAGTTGAAGGTGACCGACTCACCGATGATGGACGGGTCGGGCGTGTCCGAGGTGATGACGGTGGTGGTGTCGAATGTGAACGTGACCGTGTTGTCGGTGCTGGTCGAGGCGGTATTTCCGTTGCCGCTTGAGTCTTGCGCCTTGTCGGCGTCG
>CALFXA010000012.1 GCA_937928015.1 uncultured Anaerolineales bacterium
ACGCAATAACTGGATCATGCCTCTGAAGGCGCGTGTCAATGGTGACGGCGCGTAGATCGTCTCCAGGGCAGAGGCGGCCAGATGAGCGGGAGCAGGCTCGGCTGAGTTCGCCGCGTGAATTTCATTCGCAACCGATTGCCACATCCGCAAATCCGCCTGACACTCGGCACAATCGGCAAGATGTTTTTCAAAGCGGACGCGCTCGGCTGCATCCAATTGATTCGCCGCGTATAAGATGACTTCTTCTTCGTGGTTCATCGCCAATCCTCCTCGGTGCGGCTGAGCACGCCGCGCAAATGCTGACGCGCATAACTCAAACGGCTCTTGACCGTACCCAGCGGACAGTCGCAGACCTTCGCCACTTCGTCCAGCGAGAGGCCCTGATAGAAGACCAGTTCCAGCACGGCGCGATGCTCGACCGACAGACTGTTCAAACCCTGGCGGACCCAGCGCTTCGTTTCGACGGCCTCGGCCTGATCCTCGGGCGTGGGCTGGTTGTCGCTGACGGCGTCTTCCATTGCGTCGAGCGGCTGGTGGATGTGCCTCAGGCTCTTCATCGCCGTGTGATGGACGATGCCCAGCAGCCACGCGATGAGGCGTCCCCTGCCGCGAAACTTGTGTATGGTCTGCCAGGCTGTGACCAGCGTGGTTTGGACCACATCCTCGGCGGCGGCAGGATCATTGGTGAGGCGCAAGGCGTACGCATAGAGTCGCTGACCGTACTGCGCGTACAAATCACGCACGGCATCGTCGTCGCCCGCTTGCATGCGACGGATGAGATCGAGATCGTCAACGGGTTGCGTCATGGCTGCTTGCGTCTCTTGCGATTTCCAGGAAAGGGCAAGGTCGGCTGTTTGCATTGTATCTGCTTCTCGATGGTATGTACCAGTGAGAAGCCAAAAGGTTCAAAATCAAAAACGCCCTGCATTGCGCAGGGCGTTCAGTATCGCCTGACGAAATGAAGCTACGGGAGTACACCCCACAGCGAATTCACCACAAACAACCTGGACTCGTCCATGAATTCCAGCACGTCGGTCTTGGTGGCATAGTTGAAGGATTGGATGCCTTGCTGGGTTGTGTCGATCACGGCAATGGGCTGGTCGGCGTCTGCGGCCCAGAAGACGAGCAACGGCTTGGACGACGAGATTGCCATCACGAAGAAGCTGCCCGAGGGGTGGACTGCGATGGATTCCACGCGGAATCGTTCCTTAGCAGGCAGCCCCATCATCTCGTCGGTCAACTGGATCTCGCGGATTTTCTTGCCCGTGGCCGCATCCCAGAATTGCAGCAGGCTGAAGTCGCCCAGTTCGTCGGTCAGGATCACCTGGTCATTGCCAAGGAATTTCACATTGACAGCCACGAAGCGCTCCACCTTGAGCGTCGCCTGGACCACGGCCCGCTCCACATCGAAGACGAACACGCTTTTGTTGCGCTCACCTGCCAGCGCGAGCCACTTCCCATTGGGGCTGACATCGGCCACCAGACTGCTGTTGCCGGGTGCGTCGTAGCCCTGGATGCGCTCCAATTTATCGACTGCGTATAAATCCATACCTGTGCGCGTGGGGACCAACGCGCGTTCGCCGTCTGGCAGCAGATACAACCGTTTGTCGAGGCAGCAATACAGGTCCACCTGCTTGAGCTCTTGTCCGCTGGACAGGTCGAAGAGCGAGAGACTACCCTGACCGATGACCAGGAACTTGTTGTCCTTCAGGAAGGCTCCGTCGCTCCACGGGCGCTCGGCTGTCAGATTTAGAGTCTGCGTGGATTTTCCCGTCCCAGCCACATCGAGGATGGCAACGTAACTCGGCTGGATATAGGCCGCGCGGCTCAGGTCGTTGGAATAAGTCCACAATGGATGGCGCGGACCCAAGGAGGAAATCCGAAAGGTGGCCTGTTGTGACAGTCCGCTGGCCGTCAACTGAGAGACGGGGCGCAGGTTCGTCACGTTGCCTTTCGTGATGGGCTGCAGGACAGAGATGGGAGTCTGAATGGGCAGGGGATAATTGGGCGTGGCCGTCGGACGCGGAGTGTGGGTGGGCGTCGCGCTGGGCGGGATGGCGGTTGCCGTGGCGGTATCCGCAGGCGGAAGTGTCGGCTGGGATGTCGCCGCAGGCGCGCAGGCGGAAAGCATAACCACGACGAACAAGAGCAGCGGGAGAGCGTGTTTCATGAGTGTCCTCGATGAAGGGATAAAAAATGACTGCCACCGTTCGGTGACAGTCATTTGATTTAGATATGAATGGCACTTCCTTCCGCGCCGTGCGCCGCTTCCATGAT
>CALFXA010000013.1 GCA_937928015.1 uncultured Anaerolineales bacterium
CCCCGCCCACGCTCAATCACCGCTACATCTTCGAGGATGTGCCCATGAGCCTGGTCCCCATCGCCTCCCTTGGGACGCGCTACGGCGTCAGCGTACGCGGCATGGAAAGCGTCATCCGCCTTGGCAGCATCATCCACCGCACCGACTACTGGCGGCGCGGCCGCACCGTCGAGCGCCTGGGCCTGGAACAATGGAGTGTCAGTGAACTCACCCGCTTCGTCCAGGAAGGAGTCATCGAGTAGGAATATGCCTGTCTTCCAATTCATTCGTCGATTCCTGCACCCGCCCGAAGAACAGGAAAAACGCCAGATCGTGGAAGAGATTGTCCAATCAGCGACATCCAGCTTTGATTTTTTCCTGTTGGTGGTACTGTCTTGCAGCATTGCCACATTGGGACTGATCACCAATTCGCCCGCGGTCATCATTGGAGCGATGTTGGTCGCTCCGCTCATGTCACCCATCATTGGGATCGGACTGGCCTCCATCACAGGCGATGACGGGCTGGCGCGGCGCTCGGGCACAGCTTTGTTCTATGGCGCGGGCCTGGCTATCCTGCTCTCCAGCCTGATGACCCTGCTCAACACCTACCTGCCTTTTGTGGTCCTGCAGGAATTGCCCAATGAAGTGCTGGCGCGGACTCATCCCTCGCCCATCGATCTCGTCATCGCGCTGGCAGGTGGATTGGCTGCCGCCTACGCCCTGACCCGTCCCAACATCTCGGCAGCCCTGCCAGGCGTGGCCATCGCCACGGCCCTCATGCCGCCGCTCTGCACCATAGGCATTGGGATCGCCCTCTCGCGCTGGGATGTGGCAGGCGGAGCAGCCCTGCTCTTCCTGACCAACGCCATCACCATTGCATTTGCCGCGGCCCTGGTATTCTTCGTGCTGGGATTCGCCCCCGAGACGCGTTTCATCGACCATCACATTCCGCGCACCCTGACCATCTCGGCCATCATCATCCTGCTCTTGCTGGTGCCGCTTACCTACTACAGTGTGCAATTCTTCCAGCAAGCCAGCGAGAATCGAAAAATCAACGAAGTCGTCACCAGGGAAGTGACTCGCATGGGCGCCGAATTGGTGGAGTTGAACACCCAACATGCAACCGACGGATTTGACATGGTCATTACCGTCCGTACCACGGCGCCGCTTCAGTACGCGCAGGTGGTCGCGCTCCAAAAGGGGATCGTGGACGGGCTGGGTCGTTCCGTCTCGCTCAAGGTCAACCAGATCTTCGCCGAACGGCTCGACCCGCTCATTCCTCCCACTGCCACGCTGACTCCCACCCCTACGCTGACGCAGACTCCGGGCCCCAGCCCGACCTCTACTCCCACCAGAATCCCGCCCACATCCACTTCCACGGCAACCGCCACTGCCACCTCCACGCCCGCGCTGGTTCAGGTGCTCAACACGGCCCTGCCCAGATTGCAGTTGTACCAATCTCCCAATGGCCCCGTAATCGGACAAGTCCGCGCGAAACAAGGACTCACCCTCTTGTACGGACGGCAGGTGGTCGATGGGTTGGTATGGGTCGAAGTGATGGACTCCGAGGGCAGAATCGGCTGGATTCCCGAACTCTACCTGTCGCTTATCACCGCCACTCCTCCATTCCAAACGCCTTAACGGTTCGGTAACCAGAAGCCTTGCGTGCTAGAATCGGCGCAAGGCCCTTATGTTTGGGAAACGACCCGCGCCGCGCCGCATCTTCAGCCGCCACAAGCAAAAAGCCCGCATCCCCTGGGTGTGGATCGTGCTTGCGGCGGTCTTGTTCCTGCTCTTCTACCTCGTGCCCACCTATGACCAGCCCGCCGTCAGCGTGAACCAGATCACGCCCTTTCTGGCCAACTACACCCCGCCGCCCAGTCCCAGCCCCACGCCCAGACCCACGCCCGAACACGGCGGGCGGATCGTTTTCACCTGCACACGCGGCGACTTCAACCAGCTTTGCATCATCAACGCTGACGGGACGGAAATGCAGCAACTCTCCGCTGATGCAGGCGCCAACGACTACTATCCCGTCTTCAACCCCGACGGCAAGGCGCTCATGTTCGCCTCCAACCGCAACGGCACCTTCGACATCTACCTGATGGTCTTCGGCCAGCGCGAACTGTTCCAGATCACCAGCAACGTCGGCAACATCCTCTCGCCCGATTTTTCCCCCGATGGAAAGCAGATCGTCTTTACCAACCAGGTGGGCGAGACTCCCGCCGCCATCTGGATGGTCAACACCGACGGCTCGGACCCGCACCTTTTCTACGCAGGCTCGGGCAATATCGTGGCGGTGGCCTGGTCCCCCGACGGGCGCACCATCGCCTACGCCATGGAGACCGAACTGTCGGGTCAGTATCAGGTCTATTTGATGGACGTGAGCGGCACGAACCAGCGTCAACTCACAGCGGGGATGCAGGGCGTGGGCGGCTCGTTGAGTTGGTCCCCCGACAGCCAGTCCCTGCTCATTTATGCGGGACCCGTCGGCGGGCGCGACATCTTCCGCATCGACGCGGCGACAGGCGCCGTCACCCAATTGACCAATGGCGGCAACAACGCCTCCCCCTGCTATTCCCCCGACGGCAGGCAGATCGTCTTCAACTCCCTGCGGAACAACGGCCAGGCCGACCTGTACCTCATGAACGCCGACGGCTCCGGCCAGCACCAACTCACCGACAACCCCGAACCCGACTGGCAGCCGAGGTGGGGGCGGTGAACAAATCAGCGATGCAGCGATTCTAGGCTGCTGACTCGCTGATTTGTCGAATCATTAATTCCGTACGGTATAATTAGCCCCATGCAAACAACAATTATTGGTGTCAGATTCACCAAAATCGGAAAAATCTACCACTTCGACTCCACCACCCTGCCCGACGTGGGCGTGGGGGAGCATGTCATCGTTGATACCGCCCGCGGCAGGCATTTGGGCGAAGTCGTCCAGAAACTGGATGAGGCTCCCGCTACCCCCGAGGGCGGCTGGAAAATTGTCGAGCGGCGGGCCACCCCGCGCGATCTGCTGCTCCAGCAATCCTGGCAGGCCAAACAGACCGAGGCCATGATCAATTGCCGCGCCCGCGCCTCTGAGCTGGCCCTGGCCGACGTCAAGATCGTGGCCGCCGAGTACAACTACGACGGCTCGCGCCTGGCTTTTCTCTTCAGCACCGAGTCCGAAGAAAAGGTGGACCTCAAGTCGTTGAAGAAGGACATGCAGCGACTGTATCCCAACACACAAATCGAGATGCGGCAGATCGGTCCGCGCGACCTGGCTAAACTGCTGGGCGGCATGGGCGCCTGCGGCATCGAGACCCGCTGCTGCTCCAAGTTCCTGACCGACTTCTCGCCCATCTCGATCAAGATGGCCAAGGAACAGGGCATCTCGCTGACCCCGTCCGAGATCACGGGCATGTGCGGACGCCTGCGCTGCTGCCTCATCTACGAGTACGAGCAATACGTCGAGGCGCGCAAACAGCTTCCCAAGCGCAACAAACGCGTGGTCACGCCCAAGGGCGAAGGCAAGGTCATTGATGTGCTGCCGCTGGCCGACAAGGTTATGGTGCTCATTGATGCCCCCGAGGGCGAACGTCCTCCGATGATGACCTTCACCCGCGAAGAGATCCAGCCCTGGGATGAACTCGAGGCCCTGCGCCGCAAATCTGAGGCTCCCTGTGACCGTCACGAAGGCGGCGGTTGCACCTGCGGAAAATCCAAAAAGACCCACTAACCATGTCCGAACAAACCCCTCCGCCCGGCGTCTGGGAGACTCCCCAGCGCATTCTTGTCGTACTTGCCCACCCCGATGATCCCGAATTCTTCTGCGGCGCCACACTCGCCAAATGGGCGCGCGCGGGACACGAGATCGTTTATTACCTGTTGACCTGTGGCGACAAGGGCTTCAATGATTCGACCACCGCGGATATGACTCCCGACACCCTGTGCGCCCTGCGTCACATGGAACAGCGTAAGGCCGCCGCCGTCATCGGCACCAAGCAAGTGCACTTCCTGGACCGCGAGGATGGATACCTGGTCCCAGACCTGGATCTGCGCCGTGAGGTGGTGCGCATCATCCGCAAGGTCAAGCCGAGTGTGCTGGTCACCTGCGACCCGCAGAACCTGTTCGCGGGCTACGGTATCAACCATCCCGATCACCGCGCCGCGGGACAGGTCGTCATTGACGCGGTCTTCCCCGCCGCGGGCAACAAGGCCTATTTCCCCGAATTGCTGGCCGAGGGATTTGAGCCGCACATGCCGAAGGAAGTCTGGGCTTCCCTGACCAACCAAGCCAACGTCACGATGGACGTGACCGAGACCTGGCCGATCAAACTTGAGGCTCTGCTGCATCATGCCTCTCAGATCGGCGACGTGGACAAGTTCAAGACCCGCATGACCTCCCGCCACACCGAAGACAGCACCGACGAGAATCCTCGTTTCGAAGAAAAGTTCCGCGTGGTACGTTATTAATAAATCATTCGCCCGCAGTTGAACTGCGGGCGGACTTTAAAGATGTCATTGCGATCCGCCGAAGGCGGCGAAGCAATCTCCCAATTATTGCCATGAACATTCTTACGATCACCTATAAATCAACCAACTATTTCTTAATCGACTGCAAGGGCGGAAAACTCATGGTGGACTGCGGCTGGCCCGATACCTTTCCTCAATTCGCTGCCGAGTTCAAACGCAAGGGAGTCTCGCCTCAGGAGGTCAAATATGTGCTGGTCACCCATTTCCACCCCGACCACGCGGGACTGGTACAGGAATTCAAGAACCTGGGCGCGAAATTCATCCTGATGGAAAGTCAGATCAATTTCATGGCCTCCTTCGCTGACTTCTTCAAAGCCAAGAAAATCCCCTACACTGAAATCACACAGCAAAATAACCTCGCCTTGAAATTCGCCGAGAGCCGCGCCTTTCTAGCGGACATCGGCCTGAGCGGTGAAATCCTCTCCACCCCAGGCCACAGCGACGACAGCATCACCCTGATCCTCGACGAAGGCTACATCTTTACAGGCGACCTGCCTGCCGAATTTCTGCTCTCCGAAGAAGACACGCTCTCACACCAAAGCTGGGATAGAATCCGCCAACACAAAGTCACTCGCATTTTCCCCGCCCACGGATAACCTCCATGACCGCAATTTACGATTACAAGATCGAAGTCTTCATCCCCGAGGAATTGGTCTTCCCCCTGCGCGACGAACTCGCCCGGATCGGCGTCGGCGTGATTGGCAATTACGATCATTGCATCGCCTTCAGCCTGGTGCGCGGAACCTGGCGCCCGTTGGAGGGATCCAATCCCTATAACGGGACCATCGGCGAGATCAGCGAAGGGACCGAGGCCAAGGTCGAGGTCAACTGCAAGAAAGAACTGGTCCACGAGGCACTGCAAATCATCCGCCGTGTGCATCCCTACGACGAGCCGTTGATCAACATCATTCCACTGGCGAACGCGCTGTTCGAATAATCAAATAACCTGTCAACCTTCAAACCTTCCAACTCTTATCGGAGACCCCATGAATGACTTCCTCTCTCAAGCCCTTGAACTTTTCCCCTACACCCGGACCCTGCGGCGTGACTTCCACATGCACCCCGAACTCGGCTTCAACGAGATTCGCACGGGCGGCATCGTGGCGAAAGAACTCGAGGCGCTTGGCTTGGAAGTGACCAAAGGCGTCGGCAAGACGGGCGTAGTCGGACTGTTGGAGGGCGCCAAACCTGGACCCACCCTGCTGATCCGCTTCGACATGGACGCCCTGCCCATCGTCGAGGAGACAGGCGCGGAGTACGCCTCGCTCAACGCGGGTGTGATGCATGCCTGCGGCCATGACGGTCACACCGCCGTCGGGCTGACGGTGGCAAAGATGCTTAACGCTCACCGCAACCAGTTGGCGGGTACCGTCAAATTCGTCTTTCAGCCCGCCGAGGAGACGCTCGGCGAAGAGGGCCTGGGCGGCGCAGAGATGATGATCCGCGATGGCGTGCTCGACACGCCCAAGCCCGACTACGCCCTTTCGCTGCATCTGTGGAACGAGAAGCCGCTCGGCTGGCTGGGCGTGGCGGGCGGACCCGTCATGGCGGGCGCGGACGAGTTCCGCGTGCGGCTGATCGGCAAGGGCGGCCACGGAGCCATCCCCCAGTCCACGATCGACCCCATCGTCGCGGCGGCGCACCTGGTCACGGCGCTGCAAAGCATCGTCGCGCGCAACGTCGGCCCGATGGAAACCGCCGTCGTCACGGTGGCCACCATCCATGCGGGCACGGCCTTCAACGTCATCCCGCCCGACGCCGAACTGCGCGGCACCATCCGCACCTTCGACCCGAGCGTGCGCGAAAAGACCGTGCGCCGCTTCGAGGAGATCACCCGCGGCGTGGCGGCCGCGATGGGCTGCCAATTGGACATGGAGGTCAAGCGCGTGACGCCCGCCGTCATCAATGACGCCGAGGCGGCGGAGCGCGTCCAGCAGGCCGCCCGCACCGTGCTGCCCGAGTCGGACCTCGACATGAGCGGCTTCGTCACGATGGGCGCGGAAGACATGGCTTACATGCTCGAACGCGTGCCTGGCTGTTACTTCTTCGTCGGCTCGGCCAACGCGGCCAAGGGCCTCGACTACGGCCACCATCACCCCAAGTTCGACGTGGACGAAGACGCCCTGCCGCGCGCCGCCGCACTGATGGCCGCCGCCGCAGTGAACTTCCTGAAATAGGAGCGACATGACCCGCAGAACGAAACTCCTTCTTTCGATCTTTCTGGGGGCGCTCCTCCTGCTGGTCATCTACTTCATTTCCCAACGCGCCATGCGGACCTCCGCGCCCGAGGAGGTCCCGTCCTTCGGATTGTCCCCCGCCGACTCGGGTCCCGCGCCCTGCGCCTACGTCTGGGCCCAGCAGGACCTGCCCGAGATCGGCCAGCGCTTCAACGCGGACCTCCAGAGGCTGATCCCCGAAGCGACGGGAGATGCCTACGCCTTTGGCGAGGACTGCGTCCGCGAGGACGGCTCGCGCACCTTCGGCGCGATGGAAACTGACTTTACCATCAACATCCCCGTATCTGACCTGACGGATGACGCCGCGCTGGGCGCCTATCTCGAACGCCTGATCCCCTTCCTCTCCGCCTACCCCACCGACGGTTTGCCCGCCCGCCTCAACCGCATCGACGTGCGTTTCTTCGTCAGCGAACAGGAATTCCGCTACGTGCGCTTCGAGTTGAGCGCGGGCATCGCCGCCTACGAGCAAGGTCTGCGCGGCGTGGAGTTGCTGCAAGAGTTTGACAAAAAATAGGAGTCCAGAAGTTCTGCTTCTGGGCTTGCCCATTGAAAAGAATCCGCAAGTTTTCCTTGCGGATTCTTTATTTTCCCCTTGACTCTCTACTTCGTTAGTTGTATACTATGTTTAGTAATTACTAAACATAGTATACGAGACAACCATGACCACTGATCTCCCAACCATCCAACAGAACTTCGTCGAAAGCCTGAGCCAGATCAGCCGCTTTTGGGGCTTTCCCAAGGGCATGGGCGCGATCTTCGGCGTGCTGTACCTGTCCCCTGCTCCGCTCTCGCTGGACGAACTCGTCGAGCAGACGGGGCTGACCAAGGGCGCCATCAGCACCGAGGTCCGCAGTCTGGCGCGCATCGGGCTGGTGCACCGCTCGACGAAACTCGGCGACCGCAAGGACTACTACGAGGCCGAGACCGATTTCTACGCCGCCATCCGCTCGATCCTCAAGGAGCGCCAGAACAGCGAGTTCGACCGCGCCATCCGCTCGGTGCGGGAAACGCTGTCCATATTGGAGGCAGGCGCGGGGTCCAATGGCCCTGAGTGGCAGTTCACGCTCGAGCGTGTGCGCGCCCTGCAGGAATTCTTCGACGCCATCGACAGCCTCAACAACGCCGTCATCAAGCTGGAGAAGTTGGGCTTTGTCAACGTGCAAAGAATCCTGGGCGTGTTGAAGTAATTTTCCCGCAACGACATCGAAGTGCATTTCCCGTTGAACCTTCGTTCAACGGTGTGGATTAACGTTCCTATTTTATAGAGAAAGGATTTGACATGAAGATCGCAGTGACTGGAGCTTTTAGCTACTCGGGCAAATACATTACCAAACGGCTGCTGGCGCGCGGCGAGGAGGTCATCACGCTGACGGGCCACCCCAACCGCCCCGACCCGTTCGACGGAAAGGTGCGCGCCCTCCCGCTGGACTTCAACGACCCACGCGGCCTGACCGAATCTCTGCGCGGCGTGGACACCTTCTACAACACCTACTGGGTGCGCTTCGACAAGGGCGCGAACACCCAGCCCGCCGCCGTGGAAAACACGCGCAAGCTGGTACGGGCCGCGGCGGAGGCAGGTGTGCGGCGTATCGTCCACATCAGCATCACCAACCCAAGCGCGGACTCGCCCCTACCGTATTTCTGGGGCAAGGCCGCCAACGAAAAAGCCGTGATCGAGTCGGGCATGGAGTATGCCATCCTGCGGCCGACGGTGCTGTTTGGCAAGGAAGACATCCTGATCAACAACATCGCCTGGCTGCTGCGGCGCTTTCCGTTCTTCGCCCTGCCTGGCGACGGGAGCTATCACCTGCAGCCCGTCTATGTGGATGACTTGGCGGCGCTGGCCGTCGATGCTGGCTACGCGCAGGATAATTTCGTCTGGGACGCGGTCGGCCCCGAGGATTTCACCTTCCGCGGGATGGTGGAGAAGATCGGCCAGACCATTGGGCATCCGCGCCCGCTGCTGACGGTGCATCCGCAACTGGCGCTCAAGGCGGCGCAATTCCTCAGTCTGTTCGTGCGCGACGTGCTGCTGACCCCCGAGGAAGTGGACGGCCTGATGGCAAACTTACTGGTCTCGCCTGAACCGCCACGCTGCCCCACTCGCCTGAGCGACTGGCTGGTCGAGCACAAATCCACGGTGGGCGTGGAATATGCCTCGGAACTCAAGAGACACTTTTAATTCGGAGAATTTACCATGAACCAAATCATCACCTACGTTGTTTCCTTGATCGTCACCCTGTTGATCAGCACCCTGGTGACCCTGCTGCTGCGCGCCGCCCTGCGTCGTGTCCTCGTGGACCTGTGCGGTACGGAGGAGCGCGCCAATTTCTGGACAATCTTCTCGATGATCATGCTGATTGCCATGCCACTGGTCATCGGCATGGGCTACACCCCCGAGGCTTCCGCCTCAAACGACCTGTTCTTCGAGATGGCCCGCCAATTGCGCGGCAACTTCTTCGGTTACCTGTTCGCGCTGGCGGTCATCGGCGGATTCGTCTCATTCTTTGCGCTCTTCGCCCCGCGGCCCAAGGCGAGCGAGGGCAAGTAATTCACCCTCAAACATTAAACCACCGAGGTGCAGGGAGTTTTCGCTGCATCTCGGCGGTAACGATTCTAAAAGGCAGTGAGTTACGGGCGGATCAACTGCGCCTCGACCCATATGGACCAGTCTAGGTAGGAGTACGAGCCAGGGTCCACTTCGAGGATGAACCAGCCGCTCTTCCCGACCAACTCGGGCGGGATAGGCAGCAGCCAATCGGTCACGGTCCCGTCGTTGAATTGCTGGCTCGACCCGATCAGGATGGCCGTCTGCGGGTCGCTCTCAAAGAAGGAAACGCGGAAGGTGACGCCGTCGTACAAGGCGGATTCGCCAGAATCAAGCGAGACGGGCGGCGGCAGGCGGTAGCCTGTCTTCAAGGTCAGGTAATCGTCCCGCCCCAGTGTGACTTGGGTCAGGTCGAAGAATCCACCCAGCTTGAGATTGAAGCAGCCGTCGAAGGAACAGCGCGGGTACGCCAGAACGACGCTCTTCGTAGACCCATCGGGCCGCCGATCCCAGCCCGCATACGGTTCGTTGAATTCCTGCACGAAGAAATCAGGGGCGTAATCTACAGGCCTTTCGAGAAACTTCACATCGCTGTACTGGTCATAGCCTACAATGGCGTTGCCCGTGTAGTCGGCGTAATACATGGCCCAGGACGCCCGGTTGGCCCGCTCGATAAAGTCGAACAGGATAACGGGAGCCGCCGTGGGTGTGGCAGTCGGGGTGGGAGTCAGCGTGGCAGGCGTCGGCGTGAAGGTGGGGGGCGGCGTCTCTGTGGCCGTAGCGGTCGGGGTGAGGGTGTCAATCTCGGGCGGGAGCGGGGTCACAGGTGGGGTCTGTGGGAAGAACAGGATTCCCAGCACGATCAACGCCCCCAGCGCCAGAGTCCCCGCGATGGCCGCGCCGCATCCGCAGTTGAAAAAACGGCGGCAGCCTGACTGTCCACCCTTGACGGGCAGCGGAATGCCCATCAGCACGTTGAGGTTGTGCTGGGTAACGGCCAGCCCCGCCTTGTCGCCGATCAACTGGCGGAGATTGAGCGCCTGCGTGAGCAGGGACTTGCCCTGCTCGGCCAGCCCGAGACACATGGCGCGGCTGCCGAGTTGATGCAGCACCCAAGCCTCGACCTTTTTGTCGCCCAACATGCGCGCAGCCTTGAGGATGATGTTCAGCACGTCCGACCAGGCCTGCCAGCGTTTCCACAACGCGTAGGTCTTCTCGAGCGCACGCCCGATGCGAATGACCTCGGGCCATTTCTTTTTCTCCTCGGCCTTCTTCACCGCGCGGATGAGCGCCTCGGCTGACTCTTCCATCAGCATCTGCGACGGCTGCTGCGCCACCCAGTTGACGAAATAATTGATAAGCGTATCTTCCCACGAGGTCAGGTTCCAGGAAGCGGCCAGGGTGGCGACCAGGTCGCCGCGCAAACTGTAGCGTGGACTGTGCGCCTGCACGAGTCCCAGATTGACCAGCCCGCGCGCGGCGGCCTGCACCTCGGGGTCACTGGTCAATGCGAGCAGGTGATCGAGTGAGATGACCGCCCCGCCCGACGCGGCCAGGATGGCCAGGATGCGCTTTTGGGTTTCGGTCAAGGTATTGACGGCGGCGTTGGTCACCGCCTGCTCGGGGAGTTTAGTGTGGGCCTGGGCCAACAAATCTGCAATGGGAAGATTCCGCTCGCGCACCAGCGCGGCAGCTTGCAGGATGCGCAGGGGATGTCCGCCCATCGACAGGCACAACGCCTTGACCTGGTCCCGCTCCCCGTCGTCGACCGTTCGGCCTGCTTCCCGTTCGAAGAGCGCCAGCGCCTCCGCTTCGGGCAGTCCGCTCAACGGGACGAGTTTCCCCTCCCCCCACAGGCTGCGCTGCGGCGACGCCAGCACGAACTGACATTGCGGCGCGGCGTCGAGCAGGGTGGTAACTTCGTCGCGGGCCAACTCAAGGTCATCGAGGATGATCAGCGCGCGCAGGTTCTGCAAGCCGAGGCGGATCTCGGCCTCGGTCGGCTTGAAGGTGGACGGGCTGTCGTAAAAGGCGTCGAACAGGGATTGGAGCAGGTCGTCGAGGCGCAGGTCGGTCACATCCAGAAAGACCACGCCATCGGCGAATTGCGTGATCTCGGGCAGGTAGGCTAACTGGCGCAAAAAGGAGGTCTTGCCGATGCCGCCGTCGCCGAACAACGAGACGGGCGTGGAGGATTGCAAGGCTTCCTTGACGGCCGTGAATTCTACCTCGCGGTCGAGCAGGGCTTGGAACGGGCGCGGGCGCAGGGTCACGGGCGCGGGACGACGGGTGGTGCGTGGAGCGCTGGACGGCGCCGTCACATTGACCACCCCCCCATTGACGTCGCCGA
This sequence comes from uncultured Anaerolineales bacterium, assembly GCA_937928015.1. GTDB lineage: Bacteria > Chloroflexota > Anaerolineae > Anaerolineales > Villigracilaceae > JACPVF01. The sequence goes on from CALFXA010000013.1 coordinate 11,639, forward strand.
TCTGAAGGATGTAACTGCCCACGGCCACCTGGCCGCTGACGTTTCCTTTGATATCGAGTTTTACATTTTCAGCCATACCGATAAATCCTTCCGTATTTCAACGAAGGGGAACCACGCCAGGGCAGCGCGGGTTATCCATGCAGCCGTAATACTCCTTCCCCTTTTGAGGTCCGTCGCGATGAATACGCAACACCATCATCCGCCCGCAGACGGGGCACATCGGTACCGAGTCGGCAGCGGAATCCGCACGCGGCCTAGCATTGGATTTGGTCAACGCCAACTGGAACAGGTTGACCAGGTCCGTGAGGACGTAATTCGAGGCAGAGGGTACGTGCACAAGCGGGATGCCCGCCTCAAGGAAGAGGTCCTCCATGAACTGGTCGGCGGTGCGCGTCTCAGACTTGGCGATGGGCTTGACCATCTCCACGCCGAAGGCGGGTTTCATGCCCTGCGGCTCGCACAGCAGAAAGTCAACATGCTTGCGGAATATCTTGTTGAAATAATGGACGTTCTCGTTGGGACGGACGATCATGAAGATGTCGTTCAAGGCCACCTTGGGACAGACCACGTAACGGCCTTCGCTCATCTTCGCCAGCGCGCGGAAGAGCGCCAATTCGGGGGACGATAACAACTGTCCGCGCAGGCGGTAGGGAAGGCGGTCGTCGCTCTTCGGAGACGGGGCAGGCATTGGGTCGGCCATGAACGGTGAAATCATTATAGAACAACGCCAACCTTAAAGCAACAGGTTGGCGTTATCGATGTCAAAATCGAAGGGATTGGCTGCGGTTACTTCGTCTCGGTCACCTTGTGGATGCTGCGCGGGGCCTCGGTGCTGTAGCCCTTGGCGCGGGTCAGGTGATAGGCCAGCAATTGCGCAGGCAGGATGCTGACCAGCGGCGTCAGCCACTCGGGCATCTCGGCGGGGATGGTGAACGGCACCTGCGCCAGCGAGAGCGCCTTCTTCGCATTCGAGATGACCAGCAATTCGGCCAGGATGTCCTTGCGTAGGCGAGCCATCAGGTCGAGCATCGAGGCGAAGACCTTGCCCTGCGGCGCGACCACCATGACGGGGAATCCGCGTTCGACCATGGCAATGGGTCCGTGCTGGAAATCGGCCGAAGAATATGGCTCGGCTTCCACGTAGGTCAGCTCCTTGAGCTTGAGCGCCCACTCGAAGGCGGTGGCGTAGTTGAATCCACGCCCGAGGACCACACATTGACGCATGTATCGATAACGCTGGGCAGCCTGCTCGATCAGGTCGTTCTGCTTGAGCGTTTGCTTCATCCACTTGCTCACCTGCGCCAGATTCTTCCAATCCTCCTTGTCGCCGTGCAGCGCCACCGACAACATGGCGATGGTCATCAACTCAGTGGTGTAGGTCTTGGTGGCGGCCACGGCTTTTTCGGGACCCGCCTGAACGTCGAGGACAAAGTCGGCGGCGGAGGCCAGCGGTGAATTCGGCTCGTTGGTAATGGCCAGGGTCGGGCTGCCCTGCTTGCGTCCCTCCTCCAACACACTGACGATGTCGGGCGATTGTCCCGACTGTGAGATACCCACCACCAGCGCGTTCTTCAGCTTCGGCGGCTGGTTGTAATAGGTGAACAGCGATGGCGTGGCCAGCGCCAGCGGCAATCCGTTGCGCGCGCCCCACAGGTAATTGGCATAACGTCCCGCATTGTCCGAGGTGCCGCGCGCGGCCAGAAAAGCATATTGCACGTCACGCTTCTGGACCTCCGCTGCGATGCGTTCGACGTTCCTACGCTGGGCGGTCAGCAGGTTTTGGATGCGTTCGGGTTGTTCCGAGATTTCAGAGAAAAGGGACATGGTTTTCGATTCTGCAGAGGCGTCTTTCAACTGCGCTCAGGACGATGCGATTTGATACAAACCAGGAATGGACACGGGCAACCGCCCTCGGGCCTGATTCTGTCCGAAGAGCGTTTTCGCCAGAGCGCGCATCGACGGTTCGAGGATGCTGTACGTGCACAGGTAGGTCGGCGCTTCGGAGAAAGCCATCAGGTCATAGGGTAGGCGCAAGGCAACGACGATGGTCGGCACCTGACCCTTGAGCAGTTCACGCACCAGGGCCGTTTGTCCTTCCTGATTATAGGCGTTCAACGTGCCGATGACAATCAGGTCATATCCCCGCACGCCTTCCAGCACAGCGGCAATGTCCGCAGACTGCGGCGCGTAGGGGATGACGAACTCGTCCACGCGCGGGTGATGGGCGCGGATGGCGGCCGCGAGCTGCGGCGTGACATACGAGGAGGTGTCGGCAGGCGTCAGGTCGAGCGGCTTGGGCACAATGACGGCGATACGCTTCTCGTCGGAGAGACGCAACGGCAGCAGTTTCACGTCATCACGGACCAAGGTGATCGAGGCCTCGGCGATCTCATCCGCCACGCGCAGATGGTCCGCGCAGCGCACCACGCTCAGGTCGGGCACAGGCTGATGCGACAACCAGTCTTTCAGAGCAGCAACGCGCTCGACCGAGGCGCGCAATTCCTCGGTGTTCAACTGTCCGTTTTGAGCGGCTTCAGTCATCGCCGTGTGAACACGCCGATGATCTTCAGGGTCAGCGGTGACCAGCAACAGGTCCGCGCCCGCATTGACTGCACGGATCGAGTCCGCGCCGAGGAACTCGCCCTGACGGATGGCGTGCATGTCCATCGCATCGGTGACGATCACGCCGTCAAAACCCAGGTCACGGCGCAGGATGCCTTTGAGGATGTTTTTGGAAAGGGTGGCAGGCGGCGTGTCGGGTCCGTCAATGGCGGGCAGGCCAACGTGCGCGCTCATCACCAGTTTGACGCCCGCGTCGATAGCAGCGCGGAAGGGCGGAAACTCGACGGCTTGCAGGCGACCTAATCCGTGCGGGACGGTGGGCAGGCCGAGGTGCGAGTCACTGGCAGTATCACCGTGCCCAGGGAAATGCTTGACCGTGGCGGCCACGCCCTGCGACTGGATGCCTTCAATCATGGCCGCGGACAGGCGCGCCACCTCGTGCGGATTCTCGCCGAAGGAGCGCACACCCACCACGGGATTCTGCGGGTTGACGTTGACGTCGGCGCTGGGCGCGTAGTTGACGTTGACGCCCATCGCAGCCAGTTCACGCCCCAGCACTTCGCCCGCGCGGCGGGAGAGTTCCTCGGAACCCGTCGCGCCGAGGGCCATGTTGCCAGGCAGCGGCGTGCCATCGCCGACGGCCATCAACTGCCCGCCCTCCTGGTCGGTCGCGATCAATAACGGAGGCAGGCCGAGGTCCAGGGCTGTTTTTTGCAGCGAAGCTGTCAGCGCTCGGAGCTGCGCGGGGTTGTCCACGTTGTAGGGACGGAAGAGGGTCAGGCCTGCGGGTTGATAATCCTTGAAGGCCTGGATGATCTCAGGCGTGGGACCATCCTTGGCTTTGAAGGCCAGCAGGATCTTCTGGCCGATGAGCGATGACGAATCCACAATTAACCTTTCAGGCCTGAGACGACCACGCTTTCGAGGATGTAGCGTTGGGCGAAGAAGAAGACCACGACCAACGGCACGGTGGTCAGCACGGCGGCGGTCATGATGGTCGGCCAGGGCTGGGTGGTCTGGTTGATGTTGTAGAGCGTCGAGACGTAGACAGGCAGCGTATACAGGTCGACAGTCTGAAGGTACATGAGCGGGGTCAACAGGCTGTTCCACAGGCCAACGAAGAGGAAGGTGGCGATGGTGGCGAGCGGCGCCTTGACCAACGGCAGGATGATCTCCCACCAGATCTGGATGTGGTTGGCGCCGTCCACGAAAGCGGACTCGTCCAACTCTTTGGGAATCTGCGCCATGGACTGACGCAGTAAAAAGATCATGGCCGCACCGCCCGCGAAATAGCCAGGGATGATGAGCGGATTGAAGGTGCCGATCCAGTCGAGCTTGTTGAAGAAGACGTACTGCGGCACGATCAGCGCCTGGGGTGGAATCATCATGGTCGAGAGCATCAGGAAGAAGACCAGGTTGCGACCAGGCCATTCCACTCGGCTGAAGGCGTAGGCCACCGCCGCGATGGAAATGATTGTTCCCACCAGCGCCAGGGTGACATAAAAGACCGAGTTGAAGTACGAACGCAGGAAGTCCTGATTCTGAAAAATATCGACATAGGCGCGAATCGTCGGGTTGGCGGGAATCCACACGATGCCAGGTGAGTTGGTTTCCTGCACGGTCTTGAGCGAGGAGGAGATCATCCAAAACAGCGGGAACGACATCACAACAGTGGCACCCGTCAGGAGGAAATACAGCAGCAGGCTGCGGAGCATGGGCCAATATCTTTTCACGGCAGCCTCCTAGTACACGTCGTAGGTCACCCAGCGATCCTGCAAGCGGAACTGGATCACGGTGACGATGAGAATGAAAACAAGGATGACCCACGAGATGGCCGAGCCGTAGCCGATCTCGAAGTGGCTGAAACTCTTCTGCCACAGGTAGTACACCATCGAGATGGCCGACGGCACCAGCGGCTGATTATCGCGATACAGAACAAAAATGGGCTCGAAGATTTGCAGGGAGTTGATCATGCCCACGACGAGGTTGTAGAAAATGTAGGGTGTGAGCAGGGGGAAGGAGATCTTCCAGAAACGCTGCCAGCCTGTGGCCCCATCCACTTCGGCGGCTTCGTGCAGTTCCTTGGGGATGTTGTTGAGTCCCGCCAGGAAGATGAGCATCATCGCGCCGCAGCCCCAGATCATCAGCAGGATGACCGACATCTTGGACCACATCGGGCTCTGCACCCAGAGCGGGACACGGTTCGCAGCCGGGAAACCCGCTTCGATGACCTTGGTCAGCAGATTGAATTTTCCGTTGTTGATACCGAGGAAGAAAGCCGAGAAGATTTCTTGAATATAGATGAGCGCTCGCAGGAGGTAACCAATCAGCGGGACGGAGGCCGCCGCGCGCCACATCTGGTTGATGATGCCCGTACCCGTGTTGAGCATCAAGCGCCAGCATAACAGCACGGCGGTATTGAAGCCCAGGATGACGGGCAGATAAAATGCCATGCGAAAGACGCGTTCGCCTTTCAATTTCTGGTTGAGTAGGACCGCCAACAGCAGGGCAAAACCCATCTGAAGCGGCAGGCCGATCACGGTCAGGTAGAGCGTGTTGACGATAGAGGCTCGGAAGCTATCATCCTTGAAGAGCAGGTTTTGGTAATTCTCGAATCCCAGCCATTGCGGCGGCTGGTTGGCGGTGACGCGGTAGTCGGTGAAGCTCCAGTAGAGGGAGAATCCCAACGGCACCACCACAAAGATGAGAAAACCCACGATCCACGGCGCAGCGAAGAGATACCCCGCAAACGTGTTCGCCTGCTGTTTGGGCGTCGCGCCGCGCAGACGCGCCACTCCGCGCGCCAGGGCTCCCAGGCCAAAACTGCTCGCAACGATAAAAAGCAGGGTTAATGCAGCCGTGGCCAGCACATTCAGATAAGGATTTTCAGGCATAATCCTGTCCTCCAACAAATGGAAAGATGGAGGGGCGGACCGCCCCTCCATCTTTTAGTATAAGCCAACGGCTTACTTGAGTGCGGCGGAGTATTCTTCCTGAATCTTCGCCACGACTTCTTCGACGGTCAGTTCTTCGGTGATGAGCTTGCCGAGGGCATCCTGCATGATGGTGGAGAGCTTGGCGGCTTCCTTGATGCCAGCGAAACCAACACCGTACTTGGAGGCCAGTTCAGCTTCGGCCTTGAGCTGCGCGGACTCGGTGACGTAGCCATACTGCGAGTCGTTGCGGGCGGGGATCAGGCCCATGGTCTCGTTCCACTTGTTGTTGGCTTCCTTCGAGAAGGCCATCTTCAGCCATTCCGCAGCCAGTTCCTTGTTGGGGCTGTAGTCGGCCACGGCCAGCCAGTCATTGAAGGCCAGCACGACAGGCTTGCTGTTCGGGAAGTTGGCGGGATCGCCATAGAACGGTTCGATGCTGATCTTGTCCCAGATCGGGCGGTCGAAGGCGGGAGCGGCCCAGCCAGAGTGGGCCAGACAGACTGCGCCGTTGTCCTTGCCGGTGGCGTCATCCACGTCGATCACAGAGCCCTGTCCAGCAGGGAGGGAGCCGACCGCGTTCGCGGCGGGGCCGTAGGTAGCCTGGCGCATGTCATACAGGAACTGGGTGGCAGCAACAGCTTCGGGGGAGTCGAAGTTGGGGGTGCCATCGGCCTTATAGAGCTGGCCGCCGAGCGAGTAGAACACGAGCAGCCACCACTGCCAGTCAGCCATCGAGCCAGCGTCCACGGGGACGAGCGCCTGCTGGGTGAGGGAATTCGTGGCGGGATCGATCTTGGAGGCCTGCTTGGCGAAGGCGGTCCAATCCGCGAAGTTCTTGGGGGTACCGGTCGTCCAGCCAGCAGCTTCCATCAGGTCGGTGCGGCAGAAGACGTAGCGCGGGGCGGTGAAGATCGGCAGACCGCGCAGTTTGCCTTCGTACTTGGCATTTTCGAGCGCGGGGCCAAAGTTCGCGA
>CALFXA010000014.1 GCA_937928015.1 uncultured Anaerolineales bacterium
CATGGGTATCAAGGACCGCAAGATCATCGGGTACGTGTTCCGCAATGCGATGCTCCCGCAGATCACCGGCCTGGCGCTCTCCATCGGCACCATGGTGGGCGGCGCGCTGGTGGCGGAGATCATCTTCAGCTACCCCGGTCTCGGCACCACGCTCTTGAACGGCGTCATGGGACAGGATTACCCGCTGATCTCGGCCTCCACGCTGATCATCACCGTGATGGTGTTGACCGCGAACTTCCTGCTCGAAATCCTCTACGGCGTTATCGACCCGCGCATCAAAGCGGCACAGGCCGACTAGGAGAGTACTGTCATGAAACATACCCTTCAACAGATCTTCCGCTCTCCGAAATTCGTAGTCGGTTTTTCTATTTTTGCAGCGATCGTATTGATCGTGATCGTCTACCCGATCTTTATCACCGATCCTCCGCTGGGGATCATTGGCCAGGGCACCTTCTTCCCGCCCGGCATCTACGTAAGCGCATATGACAGTCTCGGCTCACCCAAATACATCCTGAACCTATCCGATGCCGCCACCAAACGCATCGCCGCCAAACTGGGCGACCAGGAGCGGACAGATATCCATGACTGGCTCGTGGCGGATGGGATTCCCGAGTCCGAGATCGACATCCATGACACCGAAAAACTCCTGGAACAATGGGCTCAAAATTACGATCCCAACAAGAAGGTCCAGGGAATGACCTTCGCCAAGCAACGCTATTACCAGCGGCTGGACACCTCCCTCAAGGGTCTTCTGTCCACCGAAGGGGCGATCATCGCCCAAAAGAACCCGGAGACGGGCGCGCTCGAAGAGTCGAGCATGATCAAGCAAGCTGATTATGTGAACGTTAGCGAAGTAGCGAGCGTCCGCTTTTTGCCGTTCGGGACCGACAACTTCGGACGCGACGTGCTGACCGAATTGGTCGCCGCCACCCGCACCTCCCTGCAGATCGGCCTCGTGGCAGGTCTGGTCGCCACCCTGATCGGCCTGACCCTGGGTCTGCTGGCAGGCTATGTGGGCGGCATGGTGGACGACGTCATCAATTTCATCACCAACCTCTTCATCGTCATCCCCAGTTTCGTGTTGCTGATCCTGATCTCCTACAGCGTCGGGCAGGAACAACGAGGACCATTCCTGGTGGCGACGGTGATTGGTCTGACGGCCTGGCCCTGGACGGCCAGGGCGGTACGCGCGCAAGTGATCTCCCTGCGCAACCGCGACCACGTCAACCTGTCCAAACTGTCGGGCCATTCCATCGTGCACATCATCCTCACCGACATCCTGCCCTATATCGCCTCATACGTCATCATGGCGTTGATCCTGCAAATCTCCTCGGGCATTCTGGCCGAGGCGGGCTTGTCGATCCTAGGGCTGGGTCCCAAGACGACGGAGACCCCCACCCTGGGCCTGATGATGAACTGGGCCATGATCTACCAGGCCCACATCCAGGGACGCTGGTGGGCTTACTTCCCCGTGCTCATGACCATCGCCCTGATTACCTTCTCGATGAACCTGATGAACACAGGCCTCGATCAGGTGTTCAACCCCGCCCTGAGAGACTAGGAGATACCAAATGGCAAACACCATGTTAGAGGTACATGAACTGACGACGAAATACGTCACCCGCTTCCGCGAGGACGTATACGCCGTCGACCACGTCTCGCTCAAGGTCGAGGAAGGACGGTCTTTGGGTATCGCGGGTGAATCGGGCTGCGGTAAATCCACGCTGGCGCTCAGCTTAATGGGATATTACTTCCCCCCGCTGCATTACATGAGCGGCGACATCATCATCGACGGGCGCAATATCTCCGGGATGAACCCCGACGATGTGCGTAAATCCATCCTGGGGCGCGAGATCGCCTATATTCCCCAGGCCGCGATGAACGCGCTCAACCCCACACAGAAGATCATCCACTTCATTGAGGACGTCATTCAAGAGCACGACATGTACGTCACCAAGAAGGATATCTATGACCGCGCCAGGAAATTATTCGAGACCGTGGGCCTGCCCGCCGAAGTGCTGGAAAGGTACCCCGTCGAACTCTCAGGCGGCATGAAACAGCGTACGGTCATCGCGGTGTCGGTGCTGCTCCTGCCGAAGGTACTGATCGCCGACGAGCCCTCCTCCGCCCTGGACGTCACTTCTCAGAAGATGGTCATCAAGATGCTGAAGCAATTAATGGAAGCAGGCTTCATCAGTTCGATGATCTTCATCACGCACGAACTCCCATTGCTGTACAACGTGACCGACGACATCATGGTCATGTACGCCGGGCAGATCGTGGAAAAAGCCGCTGCGAAGGAAGCCGTGTTCGATCCGCTGCACCCCTACTCGAAGGGCCTGATGGGCTCGATCATCGTGCCCGAAAAGGGTCTGCGCGACGTCAAGCTGACGGCCATTCCCGGCGTGCCGCCCAATCTCAAGAAGCCGCCCATGGGCTGCCGCTTTGCCGAACGCTGCAAGCTGGCCAAGCCCGAATGCCGGGTGACCTCCGTCCCGTTGCACGATGCGGGCAACGGCCGCACGTACCGCTGCATCTTATCGGAAAATGAATTGAGAGAGGCTTATGCCCGGGAGGCTTCCCAAAATGCCAAGTGAAAAGCAAATCTGTCTGAACACGTCGGGCCTGACCAAGATCTACGGATTTGGCGCCAACCGCACGATCGCCGTGGATCACGTGGACCTTAAGCTCTACGAGGGTGAAGTCGTCTCCATCGTGGGTGAATCGGGCAGCGGCAAGACCACCCTGGCCAAGATGCTCCTCGGGCTGATCAGCTCCAGCGAGGGCGATATCTACTTCCAGGGCGTGAAGCGCGATATCAGCTCCCAGAAGAAGAAGCAGGAATATTGGAAGAACATCCAAGCCATCTTCCAGGACCCGTTCTCCTCTTACAACATCTTCAACAAGATCGACTCCGTGCTGCTGGACTGCATCCACATGCGCGGCGGTCGGAACCTTCCGCGCGAAAAGAAAGTGGAAATGATGACGGAGGCGTGCAGCTTCGTCAACTTGAAGTTCGAGGAACTGACCAACAAGTACCCCTTCGAACTCTCGGGCGGGCAGATGCAGCGTCTGATGATCGCGCGCATCTTCCTGCTCAAGCCCAAGATTCTGCTGGCCGATGAGCCGACTTCGATGATCGACGCCTGTTCGCGCGCCACCATTCTCGACATGCTGATGCAGTTGCGCAAAGAGATCGGCATGACGGTGATCTTCATCACCCACGATATCGGCCTGGCCTACTACGTATCCGATACGGTCTATATCATGGAACACGGCAGGTTCGTTGAGTTCGGCACCGCCGATGAAGTAATCCTGCACCCGAGGGAACCGTACACCCAGCGTCTGATCAACGACGTGCCGAAGATCTACGAGGAATGGGATCTCACGACCGTCTAAAAAATCATAACCACCCGCTCAAGGCGGCCTTCCCGCCGCCATGCATGGCGGCGGGAAAATTTTTTCCTAAACTAAAACTCGCAAGGATAACCAATGCAAAAACAATCTCTGACAGGCGCCTGGCAATTCCGTCAGGCAGGCGCACAGGACTGGCTGCCCGCCCAGGTCCCGGGCGGCGTCCACACCGACCTGCTGGCACTGGACCGCATCCCCGACCCGTTCGTGGCCGACAATGAACTCAAAGTCATATGGGTGGCCGAAACGGACTGGGAATACCGCCGCTCCTTCAATGTGGAAAAGGACCTGCTGGCCCAGGATAACGTCACCTTAGTCTGCGACGGACTCGACACCCTGGCCGACGTTTATCTCAACGGCGAGTTCCTCGGCCATGCCGACAATATGTTCCGCTGCTGGGAATGGGACGTGAAAGACCTGCTGCACATAGGCGAGAATGAGGTCCGCATCTACTTCGGTTCGCCCGTGCGTTTCATCACCGCCAAACAGGCGCAACTGCCGCTCCCGGGCGGTGGCGACATCCCCGGCGGGCCGCACCTGCGCAAGGCGCCCTGTCACTGGGGCTGGGATTGGGGTCCCAAGCTGCCGCCCATCGGCGTGTGGAAGGACATTCGACTGGAAGGCTACGCCGTCCGCTTCGAGGATGTCCACGTGCGGCAAGACCTCGACGAAGCGTCGGCTACCGTCAGCGCGGATATCACCGTCGAGACGGACGGCTGGGACGGGATTCAGGCCGTTTTGACAGTCACCAGCCCCGAGGGCGAAACGTTCCGGGCCGAAGAGAGCCTGCTCACCTTGATCGACGGCGATCCCTCCTTCGCGAATCTTTCGATTCAGATTCCCAATCCGCAACTGTGGTGGCCGAACGGTTATGGCGCCCAGCCGCTGTACAAGGTCGAGGTCGTGCTACAGGACGGAAAGGATATTCTCGACCATCGAACCTTCAACATCGGTCTGCGCACGGTGGAACTCAGCCAGGAACTTGACCAGTGGGGCAAGGAATTTGCCTTCTACGTCAACGGCGTGCGGCTGTTCGCCAAAGGCGCGGACTGGATTCCGACCGACTCGCTGCCGACGCGCATCACCGAGTCGATGCTGGAAGGTCTGCTCCAGAGCGCCGTGGACGCCAACATGAACATGTTGCGCGTCTGGGGCGGTGGCTATTACCCTGAGGATATGTTCTACGACCTGTGCGACCGCCTGGGCCTGCTGGTCTGGCAGGACTTCATGTTCGCCTGCGGCATCTACCCCGCCGACGCGGACTTCTTCGAGAACGTGCGCATCGAAGCGGTCGAGAACATCCGCCGCCTGCGCCATCACGCCGCGCTGGCCATCTGGTGCGGCAACAACGAGATGGAACAGGGCTGGTGCGATTGGGGCTGGAACAAACCCGAAGACCCGCTCAATCAGCGCCTCAAAGACGGCTACGACCGCATGTTCCATTCCATGCTGCCCGAACTGCTCGAGATCGAAGACCCCGACCATCCCTACTGGCCCAGCTCCGCTTCGGCGAACACTCCCTTCGAGGGTGCCAACAACCAGGTCCAGGGCGACTGCCACTACTGGGATGTGTGGCACGGACGCAAGCCGTTCACGGCTTATCGTACGCAGTTCCCGCGTTTCATGAGCGAGTTCGGATTCCAGGCGCTGCCGCCGCTCAAGACCATCGCCACCTACGCCGACCCCGCCGACTGGAACATGACCTCCTACATCATGGAACATCACCAGCGCAGCGGCTCGGGCAACGGCCTGATGATCGCGCAGATGACCGATACCTTCCGCATGCCCAGGCACTTCCCGTCGCTCGTGTACCTGAGCCTGATCCTGCAAGCCGAGGGCATCCGCTACGGTGTGGAACACTGGCGGCGCAACCGCAACCGCGTCAGCGGCACGCTGATCTGGCAGCTTAACGACTGTTGGCCTGTGGCTTCGTGGGCCAGCCTCGATTACTTCGGGCGCTGGAAGGCGCTCCACTATGCGGCCAAACGTTTCTATGCCCCGCTGCTACTCTCGGTGGCGGACTACGGCAAGACGGTGAAGGTCCACGTCACCAGTGACCTGGTCGAACCCGTGGATGTGCAAATCCGCTGGCGATTGGAAACCCTGGATGGCAAGGTCCTGCAAAAGGGCGAGCAGGGCATCCGCGCCGAGGCGTTGGCCGACACATTGGTCAGCACACACGATTTCTCGACCCAGGTGTCTGCCGACAACCAGCGCGCCGTCGTGTTCGTGGCCGAGATGTGGCGCGACGGTCAACTGGCCGCAACCAGCGTCACGCCGTTCGTGGCGAACAAACACCTTGAACTGCGCAAGCCTGGCCTGAAGACCCAGGTCAGCGTCGAAGACCAGACCCTGTATGTGGATGTCTCCGCCCGCAGCCTGGCCCGCTTCGTCGAGCTCTCGCTGGATGGCGCAGATGTCGTCTTCAGCGACAACTACTTCGACTTGCCCGCGGGACAGACCGTCCGCATCAGCGCTCCCCTGCCCGAGGGTTGGTCCGCCGACCAGGCGGGGTCAGCGCTCAAGGTCCAGAGTCTGTTCGAATCGTTCGCGTGATCCATCCAAAAATCCAGGAGCACTTCCATGACCGATATCCAATCCATCATCGCCCAGATGCCTCTCGAAGAAAAAGCCGCCCTGTGCACGGGTGCCAGCGCGTGGACGACCACGCCCATCGAGCGCCTGGGCGTGCCCGAAATGATCGTGTCTGATGGCCCGCACGGCGTGCGCCGCGTACCCAACATCAACTCGATGGCCATCGACAGCCTGCCCGCCACCTGCTTCCCCACCGCCTCCTGCACTGCCTCCACCTGGGACGTGGAGTTGATTCGCAAGATGGGCGAGGCCCTGGCTGAAGAGTGCATCTCTCTCAACGTCGACGTGCTGCTCGGCCCGGGCGCGAACATGAAACGCTCTCCGCTGTGCGGCCGCAACTTCGAATATTTTTCCGAGGACCCGTTCCTCGCGGGCGAACTGGCCGCCAGCTTCATCAACGGCGTGCAGAGCAAGGGCGTAGGGACCTCGCTCAAGCACTATGCCGCCAACAACCAGGAGTTCCAGCGCTTCACGATGAGCTCCGAGGTGGACGAGCGCACCCTGCGTGAGATCTACCTGCCCGCCTTCGAGAAGGCCGTCAAACAAGCCAAGCCGTGGACCGTGATGTGCTCGTACAACAAGGTCAACGGCACCTACGCTTCACAGCATCACTACCTGCTGACCGAGATCCTCAAGGAAGAATGGGGCTTCGAGGGTCTGGTCGTCTCGGACTGGGGCGCGGTGCGCGACCGCGTGGCCGCACTCAAGGCAGGCCTCGATTGGGAAATGCCTGGTCCGCAGGAGCGCCGCGTGCAGTCCGTGGTGGACGCCGTCCGCTCGGGCGAGTTGGACGAAGCCGTCCTCGACGAATCGGTGCGCCGCATCCTGAACATCGTCTTCAAGGCCAAGCAGACTCCCAAGACAGGCTCCTTCGACGTGGATGCACATCACGAACTGGCGCACCAGATCGCCAATGAAGGCATGGTGCTACTCAAGAATAACGGCTTGCTCCCGCTCCAGGGACAGCAGCATATCGCCGTGATCGGTCGCTCGGCCGAGGCGGCTCACTTCCAGGGCGGCGGCAGTTCGCACATCAACCCGACCAAAGTGGCCATGCCCTTTACAGAGTTCAAAACGCAGGCAGGTAACGCCGAGGTCACCTACGCGGAAGGCTACCCCACCGACAACTCCTTCCGCCAGGACCTGATCAACCAGGCCGTGACCCTGGCCAAGTCCGCGGATGTGGCCGTACTGTACATCGCCCTGCCCACCTTCAAGGAATCCGAGGGCTACGACCGCGTCGACCTCGACCTGACCGACCAGCAGATCGCGCTGATCAAGTCTGTGTCCAAGGTTCAGCCCAATACGGTCGTCGTGCTGAACAACGGCGCGCCCATCGCGATGAGCGAGTGGATCGATGGCGTGGCCGCCGTGCTCGAAGGCTGGATGATGGGCCAGGCGGGCGGCGTATCCATCGCCGACGTGCTGTTCGGCAAGGTCAACCCGTGCGGCAAGCTGGCCGAGACCTTCCCGATGAAACTCGCCGATACGCCTGCCCACCTCAACTGGCCGGGCGGCGCGGGCGAGGTGCGCTACGGCGAAGGGCTGTTCATCGGGTACCGCTACTACGATGCCAAACAGATGCCCGTGCAGTTCCCCTTCGGCTTCGGCCTGAGCTACACCACCTTCAAGTACAGCAACCCGAAGGTCTCGGCCACAAAGTTCAAAGACGTGGACGGGCTGACGGTCACGGTCGACGTGACCAACATGGGCAAGGTCGCGGGCAAGGAAATCGTGCAGGTCTACATCCACGATCAGAAGTCCGCGCTGGTGCGCCCGCAAAAGGAACTGAAGGGCTTTGCCAAGGTGGCGCTCGAACCCGGCGAGACCAAGACCGTCTCGATCCAACTCGACTTCCGCGCCTTCGCCTACTATCACCCCGAATACAAACAGTGGATCACCGAGGACGGCGACTTCGACATCCTGATCGCCGCCTCCGCCGCCGACATCCGCCACACGCTGACGGTGACTCTCGAATCGACCCTCAACCTGCCCTGCATTCTCGACATGGAATCCACCGTCCGCGAATGGATGACCGATCCGCGCGGCAAGGTCGTCTTCGGCCCGATGTACGCCATGATGGAGGAACAGACCCGCAAGATGTTCAGCGGCGGGGAAGAGGAAGGCAAGAACGAGCGGTACGGCACCGACGGCTCCATCGGCATGGACATCATGGACATGGTCGGCGACATGCCGCTGGTCAGCATCTTGATGTGGCAGAAGGACGCCATGCCCATGCACCCCGAGGACCTGGTGGCTGGAATGCTTGCCCAGGCCCGCAGCATGTAAGAACGCGGAACCACATCGTTTTCGAACCTGAGCAATGGAAACAAGGAGGGTGTTTCCATTGCTTTATGAATTATGAATAAGGAGTTTTGATTATGCGTTACGGTTATTTCGACGATGTCAACCGCGAGTACGTCATCACGCGGCCCGACACCCCCCTGCCCTGGATCAACTACCTCGGCAGCGAGAATTACTTCGGCCTGATCTCCAACACGGCGGGCGGATATTCCTTCTACAAGGACGCCCGCCTGCGACGGCTGACCCGCTTCCGCTACAACAACGCCCCGCTTGACATGGGCGGACGCTACATCTACCTGCGGGACAACGCCGCCGAGAAGCCCACCTTCTGGTCTCCCACCTGGATGCCCACCCGTCATCCCCTGGATTCGTACAAGTGTCAGCACGGCATGGGCTACACCATCATCAAATCCAAGCTGAACGGGATCGGGGCCGAGACGCGTTACTTCGTGCCCATCGGCGCCAACCTCGAAGTCTGGGACCTGACCCTCACCAACCACGGCGCCCAGACGGCGGACCTGTCCGTGTTCTCGGCAGTCGAGTTCGCCCTGTGGGATGCCAACGACGATGCCACCAACTTCCAGCGCAACTACTCCATTGGGCAGGTGGAGATCTGGAAGGACCTTGGGACCATCATCCACAAGACGGAATACCGCGAACGCCGCGACCACTTCGCCTTCTTCGCCTGTTCCGAGCCACTGGCGGGCTACGACACCAGCCGCGACGCTTTCCTCGGCCCCTATCGGGGCTGGGATTCGCCCCAGGTGGCGGAGACAGGCCAATCGTCCGATTCGGAGGCGCATGGCTGGCAGCCGATTGGGGCACACCACGTCAAGGTCCAGTTGAAGCCCGGGGAGCAGAAGCGCATCCTCTTCGTGCTGGGTTATCACGAGAACCCGAAGGACGCCAAGTTCGACCCGCCCGATTCGCAGAACGTCAACCGTCAGACCGTGCTGCCCATCATCCAGCGCTATCTCAAGGCCAGCGAGGTGGACGCGGCTTTCGGCAAGCTGCACAAGTATTGGGACGACCTGCTCGGCAAGCTGACGGTCAAGACCCCCGACGTCCACACCGACCGCATGGTCAACATCTGGAACGCCTACCAAACCATGATCACGTTCAACATGAGCCGCTCGGCCTCGTATTTCGAGAGCGGAATCGGACGCGGCATGGGCTTCCGTGACTCGAACCAGGATCTGCTCGGTTTCGTGCACCTCATCCCCGAACGTGCCCGCGAACGCATCCTGGACCTGGCCGCCACCCAGCTTCCGACGGGCGGCGCCTACCATCAATACCAGCCGCTAACCAAGCGCGGCAATAACGACGTCGGATCGGGCTTCAACGACGACCCGCACTGGCTGGTGCTGGCCGTGGCGGCCTACGTCAAGGAGACGGGTGACTGGGGCATCCTCGAAGAACCCGTGCCCTACGACAACCAGCCTGGCAGCGAGATGCCACTGTATGACCATTTGCAGCGCTGCATCCAATACACACTCGAACGCCTTGGCCCGCACGGACTTCCGTTAATCGGCCGTGCGGACTGGAACGACTGCCTCAACCTGAACTGCTTCTCCGACACCCCGGGCCAGTCCTTCCAGACCACCACCAGCAAGGACGGCACGGTGGCCGAGAGCGTCTTCGTCGCGGGCCTGTTCGTGCTTTCCGCGAAGGAGATGGCGGGGTTGAGTGAAAAGTTCGGCGCGGAAAGCCGCACGGATTTCGGATCATTTACGCCCACCTTCTACCTGGAAAAAGCCGCCGAGATGGAAGCTGTCATCTGGCAGCATGGCTGGGACGGGGAATGGTTCCGCCGCGCGTACGATGATTTCGGTCACGTGCTGGGGTCGAAGGAGAACGAGGAAGGTCAGATTTTCATCGAGCCGCAGGGTATCTGTGTGATGGCCGACCTGGGCCTGGCGGATGGGCGCGCCGAGAAGGCGCTCGACTCGGTCGAGGAATATCTGGCCACACCGCACGGCATCGTGCTGCACCAACCCGCCTTCACCCGCTACTACCTGCATCTGGGCGAAATCTCGTCCTACCCGCAGGGCTATAAGGAGAACGCGGGCATCTTCTGCCACACCAACCCGTGGATCATGGTGGCCGAGGCCAAGTTGGGGCACGGTGACCAGGCCTACGATTATTACCTGCGCATCAACCCGTCGGCACGTGAGGATTTAAGCGAGGTGCATCGCTGTGAGCCGTATGTTTATGCGCAAATGATCGCAGGCAAGGATGCGCCCACCCACGGCGAGGCCAAGAACTCCTGGCTTTCGGGCACGGCCGCCTGGAACTACGTGGCCATCTCGCAGTGGATCCTCGGCATCCGCCCCACCTACGATGGCCTGCGCGTTGCGCCAGTCCTCCCGTCGGCGTGGACGGGCTTCGAGGCGGAACGCGTCTATCGCGGCGTGCGCTACTTCCTCAAGGTCGAGCGCGCAGGTGCGGGCAATGGAGTCCAGCTTGAGGTCGAGGGTCGGCCCGTGGCAGGGAACGTCATCCCGCTGCCCGCCGAAGGGACACAGGAAGTCCATGTGACCGTCAAGGTGTCGTGATGCAATACGGATATTTCGACGACAACGCAAAAGAATATGTCATCACCCGCCCCGACACCCCGCAGTCGTGGAGCAACTACCTCGGCTCGACCGAGTACGGAGCCGTCATCACCAACAACGCCGGCGGCTACGGATTTTATCAATCGGGTGCGCGCGGACGTTTCCTGCGCCTGCGTTTCAACAACGTGCCGCTCGACCAGCCTGGTCGCTACTTTTACCTGCGCGACAACGCCAGCGGCGACTACTGGTCGGCTTCGTGGCAGCCCGTGGGCAAGCCGCTCGACCAGTACCAGACCACCTGTCGGCACGGGACGGCATACACGGTCATCAGTTCGCGCTACGCAGGCATCGCCAGTGAAGCCACCTACTTCGTCCCGCTCGGACAGAACTTCGAGTACTGGCGGCTGAAAATCACCAACGAGAGCGACGGTCCGCGCGAGATTTCGGCTTTCTCGTTCTGCGAGTTCACCAATCAGTGGAACACCCAGCAGGACCAGGTCAACCTGCAATACTCACTCTTCATCGTGCGCGGCGAGTTGACCAGCGACAAACTGCTGCGCGTCGCCATCCACGACAACCTCACGCCCGACGGCGACGCCGTCCGCGAACAGGACCTTGCCATGATTACGTGGATGGGACTGGTCGGCGCGGACATCGCGGGATTCGACACCAGCCGCGAAGCCTTCCTCGGACCGTATCGCAGCTACCACAACCCGTTGACCGTTGAGTTGGGTCGCTGTACCGACAGCAAAGCCTACGGCGACAACGCCTGCGGCACGCTGCAAGCGAATCTCAGCCTTCAGCCTGGTGAAAGCCGCGAGGTGTTGATCCTGCTCGGCATCGGCGATGCGCGCACGGTCGGCAAGCGGACCTTTGCCGAATTCGGTTCGCTGGCTCGCGCCGACCTCGAACTGCAAAAGCTCAAGGACAACTGGAGATCGGAAGAGCGTCGTGTAGGGA
>CALFXA010000015.1 GCA_937928015.1 uncultured Anaerolineales bacterium
CGATATACATTGGGCGGTCGGCCTCGCTGCCGAAATCAACGGTCATCGACAGGCTGTTGGTCCAGATGGCGACGTTGGCCAGACCCGTCAGCAAAAAGATCGGATAAAACCAGGCCAGGCTGGTCGCATGCCAGGCCAGTACGGAACTGGCGAAGGCAGCCACAGACCCCGCGATGAGCATGGCGCGATGGCCGATGCGGTCGCCGAGCCAGCCCATGCCCGCGTTGGCTACCGTCTGTGAGATGGTCAGTGTGGCAGTCAGGAAGCCCGCGGTGATGGGGTCCATGTGGAAGCGGCGCAAGGCGTAAATGATGTAGAACGAGAATCCCATCACGGCGAATTGCGAGAGGAAGCGCGCGCCGAGAAACCAGCGGAAGTTGACATCGCGGGCAAGGACGGTGCGGGCCTCATGCCAGAAATGCGGCTGGGTTTCAGGAATGACCTTTTCGGTATCTTCAGGCTCACGCGTGAGCGAGAGCGCGTACCAGGAGAGGAAGAAGAACACGAAGGCGATCAGGAAGCAGGCCACGAAATCGAGCGGGGAGTCGAAGGCGTCGAGCAGGTAACCTGCCAGAATGGCGGCCCCGCTCAGGGTCAGGTTGGCGAGTGCGCTTTGGAAGCCGAAGAAAGTTCCGCGCGAGTCGGACGGGATGATCTTGGAGATCATCGAGGTCCAGGTGTTGGCGGTGAAGCCGCCGCCCAGTCCCTGCCAGATGAGCAGCAGGAAGGTCAGCACGAGGGCGGCCTGGGTCCCGATGAACGGAATCAGCAGGGCGACCAGGGCCAACCCAAGGAAAGGGAAGCGTTCGTGGAGGGTGGTCAGCAGGACCGTGCGTTTGTACTTACGCAGGCGCGCGACACGTTGCGCCATGAACAATTGCGGAAATTGCCAGCCGACGGAGTGGATGGCGGGTACCAGGCCGATCAGCAGCGCGGAATCGGTCATGGTGGCGACGAAGAGGGGTAGGATGGTGCCGAAGGAGGCGAACCCAAGCGCCACACCGAACAGGCCGCCGTCCCACAAGTTGACGGTGAGGTTGTACTTGAGGTTTTGCCTGACTTCTTTTTCGAGGTTGGTAAGCATGGTCGGATTGTAACTGAAAGCGCTCCCAGCATGAAAAAATGTCATGTTTTTGCCTTGACAAGGTGCGCAAGTTGTGTAAAATAAAAACGAACGTTCGTTCATTTACCTGAGAGGAAATATGACTGAAGAGACTCTTTCCAAAGGCGAATTGACGCGGCTGGCCATCGAAGACGCCGCCATGGAATTATTCATCAATAATGGCTACCATGCCACCTCGATGCGGCAGATCGCTGAACAGGCCGGGCTGGCGCTGGGGGGTATCTACAACCACTTCAAGAGCAAGGAGGAGATCTTCGAAGCCATCGTCGTGGATAAACATCCGTATAAGACGATCATGCCTTTGGTGCTGGAGGCGCAGGGTGATACCGCCGAGGAATTTCTCCGCAGTGCAGCGTTAATCAGTATGAGCGAGGTTAAAAAGAATCCCGATTTCATCAATCTGATGTTCATTGAACTGGTCGAGTTTCGCGGCCAGCATGGCAGATTGATCGTTTTGGAGGTTGTGCCCAAGATCCTGCCCATCTTCGAGAAGCTTGTCAGGACCCGTGAGGAGCTGCGGGTCAGCAATCCCGCTGTGCTGGCCCGTTCCTTCTTTGGGTTGGTGGTTTCCTACATGATCACCGAGATTATCTTGAGCAACACTTCCTTCAGCCATCTCTTGCCCGCGAATTCAATGGAGGCCTACGTAGATATTTTTCTGCACGGCGTCCTGAAGGAGACCGTATGAATTCACGTTTAATGTCCATCATCCGCAAGGAATTTATCCAGATCTTCCGCGACACCCGCACGTTGATCATGGTGCTGATCATCCCGATCATGCAGTTGTTCCTGCTGGGATATTCAGCCACCAACGACGTGCGCAATGTGCCGCTGGCCGTGCTCGACCAGAGCCGCAGCACGGAGTCGCGCGCCCTGCTGGATGCCTACCGTGCCGCGGATTACTTCCGCATCGCCTACTCGGTCGACTCGCAAGCCGAAATCCAGGACCTGATCGAAGCAGGCAAGGCGCGGGCGGCGGTCATCATTCCGCCCGATTACGCCCAGCGCCTCAACGACGGCAGCGCCACTGTGGCCTTCATCCTCGATGGATCGGACCCTACCAGCGCGTCTACGGCGCTTTCGGCGGCCAAGCTCATCAGCCAGGCACACGCCACCGAGATCCTGTCCGAGCGCTTTGCGCGCACGGGCATGAACCTGCGCGTCCAGCCGCCCGTCGAGGTGCGGACCACCGTCTGGTACAACCCTGACCTGATTAGCGCCTACTTCATGATCCCTGGCGTGATTGGCATGATCCTGTACGCCATTGCTGCCATCCTCACCGCCACCTCGGTGGTGAAGGAACGCGAGCGCGGCACCATCGAACAACTCATCGTCACACCCATCCGCCCGTGGGAGTTGATTGTCGGCAAGTTGATGCCCTACGTCATCCTTGGCTTCTTCAACACGCTGGAGGTTCTGGCTGTCGGTCATTGGTGGTTTGGCATGCCCATCCGCGGCGACCTGGGGCTGATCATCCTGCTCTCGATCATCTTCCTCGTCACGGGTCTGGGGATCGGGCTGTTCGCCTCGACCATCGCCAACACCCAGCAGGAGGCCATGCTGACCGTGTGGATGACCCTGCTGCCGAGCATCTTCCTCTCGGGTTTCTTCTTCCCGTTGGAGGCCATGCCTGCCGTCCTGCGCTGGCTCTCCTACCTGATGCCGTTGCGCTATTACCTGGTCATTATCCGCTCACTGCTGCTCAAAGACGTCAGCCTGGCCATGATCCAGACCGACGTCATCGCCATGACTCTCTTCGCGGTGGGCATCATGACCGCCGCCGCCCTGCGCTTCCACAAGAGACTCGATTAGCTTACCTTACCCTACCTCACCCCCGGCCCCTCTCCTGTCAGGAGAGGGGAGGCAAAGGAGTATTCCATGAACCACAAACGTCCCCCGCTTCCCGCCATCATCGTCCTCGGCCTGCTGGTCGTCATTGGCGGTTATTTCATCATCAGTCAGGTACTTGGAAGTAATAACGGATCCCTGACCGCCTCGGGCACCATCGAAGCTGTGCAGATCAACCTTGCCCCTGAGATGGCTGGCAAGGTGACCGAGGTGCTGGTCGATGAAGGCCAATCCATCAAGGAAGGCGATCCACTTCTTCACCTGGACCCAAGCCTGTTGACCGCGCAACGAGACGCCGCCGCC
>CALFXA010000016.1 GCA_937928015.1 uncultured Anaerolineales bacterium
CCACCTCCGTCTCCCGTGACCAGATGGCTGTCTTCCTCGTCCGTACTTTCCAATTACCTCTACCGTAATAGGCGAGGATAATTCTGTAACAAAAACACCCGCAGGCAAATGCCTGCGGGTGTTTTTTATCCAAAGTAAATCTACTCCCAGCCGCGCGCGCCCATCAAAAATGCTTTTCCGCTCATCGGCTTTTTACCCGCTGGCTGGACCTCGTCCAAAACCAATAATCCGTCCGAGGTCCCAATAACGGGTAGTCCATGCATAATCGACTTTTGTCCCACGGAAGGAGATCCTGCCTCGGCATGTGCGTGATGGACCTTCATGACCCCATCGCCCCACTCGAAGTATGTGCCCGGCCACGGATTGAAGGCTCGCACGCGGCGGGACAACTCTTCGGCAGGGCGGTTGAAATCGAGCAGGCCATCTTCCTTCTTGAGCATCGGGGCGTAGGTCATGCCCTCTTCGGTCTGCGGCACGGGGACCAGGTCGCCGCTCAGGTAAGCGGGCAGGGTCTCGATCAGCAGGTCGGCTCCCAGTGCAGACAGAGCCTCGAAAACGGAACCCGCTGTATCGTCCGCATGAATGGGGATGGAGCGGCGGCTGAGGGTGGGACCTGTGTCCAGCCCGGGATCCATTTTCATGATGGTCACACCTGTCTCCACATCCCCTGCCAAAATAGCGGCGTTGATCGGAGCCGCCCCCCGCCAGCGTGGAAGCAGCGAAGCGTGGACGTTGATGCAGCCAAAGCGCGGCAGGTCGAGTACTTCGGGTCTGAGGATCTGCCCGAAAGCAGCCACTACAATCAGGTCGGGCGACCAGGCGCGGAGTTGGTCCATCGCCTCGGGCTGTCGCAGTTTGACAGGCTGGATGCAGGGCAGGCCCAATTCCTGCGCCAGCACCTTGACAGGCGGCGGCTTGAGTTCGCGGCCACGCCCCGCGGCGCGGTCGGGTTGGGTGACGACGCCCACCACCTCATAATGCCGCGCAAGCGCGCGCAGGGTGGCGAGGGAAAAATCGGGAGAGCCCATGAAAACGACTTTGGTTGGCATGTCGCGATTGTAGCACAGGGCGCGAATAGTACCAGTGGGCAGGTGATGTTTGTTGCGTTTTGGGTGGATTGGCTGTAAAATACCTGAAATCAAAAAACAAGATCATAGAGGAGAGTAAAATGTCAAACGAAAACATGAATATGGGCGTAAGCAGCGACGATAAACTTTGGGCAGCGCTTACGTATGTGTTCTCCCCGCTCATCCCGATTGTCCTGATGCTGATGGAAGACAAGAAAAATCGTCCGTTCATCAAGGCCCACAATGCACAGGCGTTGGCCCTCGGGATCCTTACCGTTCTTACCTCCGCTTTTTGCGTCGGTATTCTTGTCTGGTTTTATCAGCTCTATTGCGCCTACAAAGCCTATCAGGGTGAGTATGTCAACATCCCGGTATTGACCGACTTCATCAAGAAGCAGGGTTGGGCGTAGTTTTCATCGCCTTTCCAAGGCCCGCGGAATATTCCGCGGGCCTTTTTTATTTGGTGGTACACTCGTTTCAAGGAGAATTGCCATGAACGAATCACCCAATTTCACACCGCCCGCGCCGCTCTCCGAAGCGGATGAGCGACAGTGGGCCATGTTTGCGCATTTGAGCATCCTGCTCAATCTCGTCACGGGATTCCTGGGAGTGGTCGTCCCGCTGGTGATCTACATGATTTACAAAGATCGTTCCCGCTACGTGGCTTACCACTCGCTTCAATCCTTGATCTTTCAACTGGTCTGGTGGGTGGGCGGCGGATTTCTGATCGGCGCCGCCTGGGCCATCACCGGGGTTTTGAGCGCCGTGCTGATCGGCCTCCTGTGCATTCCCGTCGCCCTGGTGTTCAGCCTGATTCCCCTGGCCGCGCTCGGTTACGGAATCTACGGCGGCGTGCAGGTCAGTCAGGGCAGGGACTTCAAGTACTGGCTGGTCGGCGACTGGGTGCGTGGAACCCTCACCAATTGATTCCGCTCGATTTCAAGAGCCTGCCCAAAAGCAGGCTCTTTTTATTGCAACCCATCCCGTGCTCCTTCGTTATATTCCACAGACAAAGGAGCAACCATGAACACAAATCAGAGGCCCAGCCTCATCAATCTTATCGCGGCGATGACTCTAATCAGCGGCATCGTCAACGTCTTCTGGGGCGTGATCGCTTCACAGAGCGCGTTATCCACCGTCATCGGCATTCTCTGCATCCCGATCACCATCCTGCCCGCCATCCTGGGTGTCGTCGAAATCTTGTACGCCGCCCGCCTGCTCGGGGGGCCCGCCCAGCCCGCGCGTCCATCGACGGGGATCGCCGCTTTGGAAATTGCCTGCATCCTGGTAGGCAACGCCTTTTCGATGGTGGTGGGCATCCTCGCCCTGGTCTTCTACAACGACCTGATCGTGAAGCGCTACTTCGACGAGATCAACGGGATTCCGACACCCGAACCTGTCCCCGCGCAGCAGACTCCCTCCCAGCCCGAGACGGACCCCGCCGCCCCGCTGCACACGCGCAAGGTAGCGTAGGTAAAAGAGGAAATTTGTCCCCTTGACTTCATCCCTGCTCACCCGTAGAATGGATTTACAACATAACGGAAACAGGGAAGAGACTCCTCGTTCTCTTGTGAGGAGCGCCGAAGGTGCAAGCCTGGAACCAGCGAGGCCAGGCGAATCTCTCAGGCAAAAGGACCCTGCCCCGCAACACTCTGGAAAGTTCCCACACGGGACACCGACGGTGTAAACTTCGTGAGCGGTCAGGTCGTTGGCTGGTTTTCAAAACCGCCTGGCACGCAGCGCAAGTAATCTCTCAGGTCCAATAACAGAGGCGCACGGCTCAATCCGTGCGCCTTTTTGATTCTCGCCAAATCCACTACTTGAGGAGTTTCAACATGAACGTCCCTTCCAATCTGAAGTACACCAAGTCCGATGAATGGTTCGATCCCTCCACGGGCAACCTGGGCATCACCGATTACGCCCAGAGCCAGCTCTCCGACATCGTCTTCGTGGAACTGCTGGTCGAGGTCGGGGAAGAGATCTCGGCGGGCAAGCCCATCGCCTCGGTAGATCGGAAGAGCGTCGTGTAGGGAAAGAGTGTAGATCTCGGTGG
>CALFXA010000017.1 GCA_937928015.1 uncultured Anaerolineales bacterium
GATATCCACTCGTGACTGGAGTTCAGACGTGTGCTCTTCCGATCTTGACCGCCCTTCCCCTCCGCGATGCGCGTGCCCACCTTGCGGCAGATCGCGCCAATGCGGCGCTCTAAACTGCGGACACCCGCCTCGCGCGTATATTCGCGGATGATCTTCTGCAGCGACTCATCCTGGAAGGCCACCTCGTCCTCGTGCAGGCTGTTCTCGCGGATCTGGCGCGGGATGAGATAACCCTTGGCGATGGCGGTCTTTTCGCTCTCGGTATAACCCGAAAGGAAGATGATCTCCATACGGTCACGCAACGGCCCGGGAATGGTTTCGAGCGTGTTGGCGGTGGCGATGAAGAAGACCTGCGAGAGGTCGAACGGCACTTCGAGGTAGTTGTCGCGGAACTCGCTGTTCTGCTCGGGGTCCAGCACTTCGAGCAGGGCCGAGGCAGGGTCGCCGTGAAAATCGGCGGTCAGCTTGTCCACTTCGTCGAGCATGAAGACGGGGTTGCGCGTCTCGATGCGGCGCAGAGCTTGCAAGACACGTCCAGGCATGGCGCCGATGTAGGTACGGCGGTGACCGCGAATCTCGGCCTCGTCGCGGATTCCACCCAGCGAAGCGCGGATGAACTTGCGTCCCATGGCGCGCGCGATGGACTGTCCCAGCGAGGTCTTGCCCACGCCTGGCGGCCCCACGAAGCACAAAATCACGCCCTCGCGCTCACGGCGGATGGCATCTTCGGACTCTGTTTTGACTTCATCCTTGCGGTCCAGGCGCAACTTGCGGATGGCCAGGAATTCGAGGATGCGTTCCTTCACATCCTCCAGGCCGTAATGATCCTTGTCGAGGATGGTGCGCGCGTGGGGGATATCAAGATTGTCCTCCGTGGATTTCGACCACGGCAGGGAGGTCAGCCAATCGAGGTAGGTGCGAATGACGCCATATTCGGCGGCGGCAGTCGGCAGGCGCGAGAGCCGGTCCAGCTCGCGGCGGGCCTGCTTGTCGGCCTCCTCGGGCATTTTCGAGTCTTCGATCTTCTTGCGGAAATCCTCGGTCTCGGCGGCCTGTTCATCCCTCTCACCAAGCTCCTTCTGGATGGCCTTCATCTGCTCACGCAGGAAGTATTCGCGCTGGACTTTTTCGATCTCGCCGCGCGCCTCGTTCTGGATCTTCTGCCCGAGCGTGAGCACCTCGGCCTCGCGCACCAGCAGGCCGTTCAACTTGCGCAGCTTGTCGGCGGCCGAGTCGATTTCGAGAATCTCCTGGGCATCTTTCAGGTCGATGCGCTGGAAGTTGGCGATGGTGTAGGCCGTTTGCAAAGGTTCTTCCACCGAGGCAATGGACGCCGCCAGTTCCTCGGGGAAGGAAGGAATCATTTGTGTGATCTGCTGGAATTGATCGCGGGCGTTGCGGGCCAGCGCGTCCAACTCGATACCTGCATCGATCTGCTCGGGGGCCAGTTCGATGCGTGCCTTGAGGTAGGGCTCCTCGCCCACGAACTCGCCCAGGCGGAAGCGGTCCATGCCCTGCACCAGCAGGCGGACTGTCCCATCGGGCGCGCGCAGCAGGCGATGGACCGTGGCGATGGTCCCGACTCGATACAGGTCGTTCGGACCTGGCGTCTCCAACTCAGGATTGATGGACGCCACCAGCCCGACCAGCTTGTCCCCCGCGACGACATCATCCACCAAACGGACGGAACGCGGCTGCCCCACTGTCAGCGGGACGGCGGTCTGGGGGTACACAACCACCCCGCGCAACGGCAGGATGGGCAACACCTCAGGATACTTGGGAGCCTCCTGAGGCTGTTCGGGTTCGGGGTTGGCGGGGTCGGATTCCTTCTTTTGGAAGCGGGCAAACATGGACGGCATGAAGAGCGCGAGCATTTCGTCGTCCAGTTCGCCGATCCATTGGAAGAAATCTCCCAGGCTGGATTGCCAGCGGGTTGCAGGCATGGAGTCTATTTCACCTTGATCTGATTTGGTTTAGCTTTCGGTAATGTAACGGTCAGGAAACCGTCCTTGTATTCGGCGCGGGCGACCTCGGCATCCACGGGGACAGGCAACGCCACCGAAGTGGCGAACTTCCCAAAGCGGATCTCCATCTGATGGTAGGCTCGGCGTTCGGGCGAATCAGAGCGGGCGCCAGCAATGAGGAGTACGTTATTTTCGAGCGCCACTTCGAAGTCCTCTTCCTTCATGCCTGCGATCTCTACGCGCACCACCAACGCCTCCTCCGACTCGAACAGGTCGGTGGGCGGGCTCCACACGCTGGAATACACCTGCCAACTGACGGCGTGCAATACCTCACGCCTGGTTTCAGTCAGCGACGCATTGGACTTGCGAACCACGGTGGGCATGACTGCCTCCTTACAAAACGGACCTTACCCGAGAGCAGCCTTGGCCGCTGCGATCACTTCTTCGTAGTTCGGCTCGTCGCCGTTGGCAGCCATGTACGCAGCGTAGGTAACGATGCCCTTCTTGTTGACGACAAAGACCGCACGCCGCAGGAGGCGGACTTCCTTCATCAACGTGCCATACTTCTTGCCGAAGTCGGCCTTGATCGTATCGGAAACCGTAATGACGTTCTCGATACCCGCCGCGCCGCACCAGCGCTTCTGCGCCACAGGCAGGTCCATGCTCACGACCAGCACCGCCACGCCCTTGCCCATCCTGCCAACTTCTTCGCTGAAACGGCGAGTCTCGCGGTCACAGGTAGGTGTATCCAGCGACGGGTTCGAGAGGATGATACGTACCTTGCGCTTGGTCTCTTTCAGGCCCTTGCTGATAGTCCAGTCATTCTTCTGGATGGTGAAATTGGGTGCCTTCTGCCCCACTTGGATGTCCTCGCCGATCACGGTCTGGTCCACGCCAGCGAATTTGATCAGTCCCTTGCGTTCTGCAGTCATACCATTCTCTCCTTTACCTTTATATCGTGGATGTATTTTGTAACCAGCGCCCCCGACAGGGCTCGAACCTGTAACCTACAGCTTAGAAGGCTGGTGCTCTATCCATTGAGCTACGGGGGCCAGCATCGGAAGCCAGGCTTCCGAACTCCAACAAATCTATTGTTTGGGTCTCAAACCGCGATACACGCGCGGACCCGCCAACGTACGCAGGATGGTGTCGGCGGGACGGTTCAAGCGGGCCGACAAATCCTCGGCCGACATGGGCGAGTTCCCGTTGACCAGGAACAGGCGGAAGACCGCCTCGACCAGCGCCGTGCGCTCATTGACGAAATCGGGCTGCAGGGCGCAGTGGCTCATCAAGGCGTGCTCGATCCCGTCCACGGTTTTGACCTCAGCGGTGAGCGGGTCGATCCAATCGATCAACTGGCCTTCCTCGTAGTTGGCAAAAGCCGCCTGGTGTTCAAGACACAGCAGCGAGCGCAGGAAGACATGCCAGTCGCGTTCGTTCTGCTTCCACCATTGGAAATCGATGTGGAAGGGAGTCTGGACCGTGGGTTTGAGCAGGCTGGGACGTTTCATCTCAGTCATCATACCGCATCCTCATCAATTCGGAAATGCAGGTCGCCGACATGGGTGAATGGCTTGTTTGCCAACAGGGTCAGCAATGGAGCGGGCGGCACGCGACGCACCAGGTTGAGCGCCGCGTACAATTCCTGCGCGTGGACATGACCCTGGGGAGTCAACTTCATCAGTTCGCGCATCATGGAAAGGACCTGGTCCTGGAAGGAGCGCTGCTTTCCCCATAACGGGTCGAGCAGTTTGAAATCGGGGACGTAGATCGCCATGCGGTCGTTGAACTCGGCGGTGATGGGCTGCTTGAGCATGGCGAAGACCATGCCGCCGTCCGCACCGACGATCAACGTGCGGACCCAATCCTTGGTGGCGCGCTGAGTGCGGGCCGTGACGATCACCTCGCCAGGCTTCTCACCGCGCTTGACCTCCACCAGGCTGCCTGGCATCAGGCTATGGGACTTGTACCATTCGCGCAGGCCGTGGACATATCCACCCGAGCGCACCACCCAGGCGGGCATGCGGGCGCCCGTCTTTCCGTCCACCAGCGTAAAGCGCACACGCGGCGATTCGTAGGCAGTCGGGAAGAAGGCCCGCGCGCGCGGAGAAAGCGGCAGGGTGCCCGCGCGCAGATGTGGATAGATCAGACTGATGGTCACTGAATTGACCTTGTCCTTGGTCGGGGTATCCTGGGCAGGGCTGAGTTCATCGTCGAGCTGGGATTCAAGACTCAGCATCTGCGGGGTCAACAAGCCGCGATCATGCTGAATGGTCTCATAGCGCAAGTGCAGGGGCGTTTCGCGCACGCCTTCAGGTTCGAGGCGATGCAGGCACCAAAGCACCTGTCCCGCGGGACCGACCTCGTCGAAACGGTCGTCTTCTTGCAAGGCCCAGTTGAGCGAGAATTCCGCCAGCCTCGGGTTGACACCAGCGGGCATCTCGACATCCTTCAACAGCGCGGACGTGGGCTGAGGCTCGCCGCCCGACATATCGAGCACGGCTTCCGCCAGGTTGAGGTGACCTACATTCACATCCACCAACAGAGCGCGCGGGAACCAGCGTCCCGCGATGCGCACGAGGTTGTCATCCGCCAGGAAGGCGGCTTCGATCTTTTTCTCCAACCCATCGCCATATTCGGCAATCAAAGTGGACTGATCGAGTTCCTGTTCATCGGCAGGAATAATAGGCGCATCGTTTAGCGCATGATCCGCCAACGAGGAAGCAAACATACGCTCGACGCCGTCTTCCATCGCGACCGAGACGACCTGGAACTCACCCACAGCGGGATTCGATCCCGCGCGCATGGCGGTGATCGTGCCCTTCTGCCAATTCAACGCAGGGAAGATGAGTTCCTCCCCCGCCTGATGGGATTCCTTCGGAAGATAGGTACGCCCAGCGGCCTGACGTTTGGCCTGCGCCGCAGCGCGTTGGGCGCGGACTCGTTCCTCCACCAGAACAGGAACCAGTTCGCGCGTGGTCAGCGGAACTTCCTGCTCGAAGAGATAATTATGGAGAAATTCAACGTCCTGTCGGGAGATTTGGAATTCGGTCCAGTAGCTAGAGGGAAAGAGAGTATCGGGGCTCATAACTTGCCTTATGCAGATTCAATGATGCAACACCGTGGTGTCGGTCTGTAATTATACCTTACGATAAAAAATTGCGCGGCTTGTTCATCCCATGACCGGCAAGCGTCATGGAGAAAATAAAATGTGCACCCTCGATTGAGCGAGGATGCACATCCTTCATAACCGAGTCACGACTAACCGAATGAAATACCCAGGTCTCTGGCGGTCAGCACGATATCCGAGTCCATCGGGACCATCTTCATCTGGCCCATGGCTTCTTCGATGGGCACATACTTGACCTGCGGCGGGTCGAGTGCCACCATCACACCCGCCTGGCCTTCTTCCAATCCGCGGATGGCAGCCGCGCCGAAGCGCAGCGCAGTAAGGCGGTCGAAGGCGGTCGGCGAACCGCCGCGCAGCAGGTGACCCAACACGACAACGCGAGTTTCCTTTTCCGAAATGGCATGGATCTCGGCAGCCACTTTTTCGCCGACGCCGCCCAGACGCTCGGCGCGACCCGCTTCATGCTCCACGACAGATATGCCGCCGCCAACGGGCAGCGCGCCTTCGGCCACCACCACGATGGTGAACTTGCTGCCGCGTGCGTCACGTTCCTTGATCTTCTCGATGACCTTACGAATGTCGTAGGGATGTTCAGGGATCAAGATTGCATCGGCGGAACCTGCCACGCCTGCATGCAGGGCGATCCAACCCGCATAGCGTCCCATCACTTCGACGACCATCACGCGCCCGTGAGAGGCCGCTGTCGAGTGCAGGCGGTCGAGCGCCTCGGTCGCAAAGCCGACGGCGGTATCGAACCCGAACGTGACCTGGGTCTTGTCGAGGTCGTTGTCGATGGTCTTGGGGACCGAGATCAGACGCAGGCCCTTCTTGGCAAGGACACTGGCAATGGCCAGCGAACCGTCGCCGCCGACCGTGATCAGCGCATCGATGTGGTGCAGGCGGAAGCTGCGCACGATCTCGTCGGAGCGGTCCACTTCCTCGATTGTTCCGTCATCCCGCATGATCGGGTACTTGAGCGGATTGTTCCGATTGCTGGTGCCAAGGATGGTACCGCCCAGGTGGGTGATGCCCCGCACGCGGTCACGCGTCAACGGGATCAGGCCGCCATCGGGGTACTCCTCGGGCAGCAACAAGCCGTGAAAACCGTCGCGGACGCCGTACACTTCCCATCCGCGCTGCAGGGCCGAAAGTGCCGCCGCGCGGATGACTGCATTCAAACCAGGGGCGTCGCCGCCGCCTGTGCTGATCGCAATTTTTTTAATAGGTGGATATTGAGTCGACATGCTAATTCTCCGTGAAAAATTTTACAAACTCTTATTATAGTCCCAAGATGGGTTTACGAGAACATGAGTAGACAAATTAACGAAACTGATTTTTTTGGGTACTCGCAAACGTTTACATTTTAGCATTTGCTCTGTAAAAAGTGGGACAACTTTAAAAAGCAGCCGTCACTTTAAAAAACGACGATCGTTCTTTCTATTTGCGAAAGGCCATAGAATTTAAGAAAGAGATTTATTTGCCACCTAGCAAAATGTATAAACCCGAAGCCCATGTAAATACCCACCAAATAATTCCAGAAATAACTGCTGACTTCCCATACGTCCCACCGACCAGCCTGGGGCTTTCTTTGCGGACAGCAACAATAATCCCTGATATTCCTGCAACAATGAAGGCCCACGCAATAGCCTTCAACTTATAGGCACTTCCAAGCGCCACCATAATAAGCAGGCTCAAGAATACGGGTAAATATGTTAAAACCTCCTTGACAAGAACATCCATCATCGTTGTCTCTTGTCTGGCCTTTCGCAACCTCTCTCGTTTTCCCATTAATTCTCCAATCTGTAAATTCCAACAAAATACTGGCGCCTTTCAAGTTCACAGAAGGTTGTTATTGTTAAAAATCTCAGTTTTCCTGCTTCTTCATACTTCTGTAAAGGTAGCACAAAGGGATATACAGAAGTATGCTGAGCGCAAACCATCTGCCATGTTCTATCTGAACTCGGTCGAAAATAACAATAAATACTAAAAACAAAATGCCAGCCCACATGCTTAATCGCGTGATTCCGTACAGGACTTTAACCACAAAACGAAGGACTGGATGCCACTGAGACGAGCGCCATGCATTCCGAGCTGGATTCATAAACTGCCTCCGCAAAATAGGCTATTCTGCTTATACGGTCCCTGACCTGCCTGCATCAATATCCTTCCGCTCATAGAACACCAGCAGCGTCGAGCCGTATTTGCGCCGCTCGAACTCGACCAGGTACTCCAATTCGACCGACTCGTACTCCCTGGGATCGATCTGCGCGATGACCTCACAATCCTCGCCCAGCCAGCCTGGATTTTCATCCAGGCGATGAAGCGCTTGCTTCCACATATCCTTATACTGAGGCGGCGCGATATAGACGTAATCGAAGGCGCGGTCGGGCGTGCCCGCCAGCAGGCCGAAGGCATCCCCCCGCCGCACCTCCGCGCGGGACGTGAATCGACAGTGTTCGAGATTTTCCTTGATGGTCTCGACCGCCAGCCGTTCGCGGTCACTAAAACGCACAAAACTCGCGCCGCGACTGAGAGCCTCGATGCCCACTGCGCCCGTGCCGCCGAACAAATCCCACCAGGTCGAGTCGACCACATCGCCCGCCAGGATGTCGAACAGCGACTCCTTGGCGCGGTCGGTGATCGGCCGCGTGGTGTCGCCAGGCACAGACTTGAGCTTGCGGCCGCGCGCTTCGCCAGAAATAACGCGTAAGGTCATAGCGACTCCCTGCCAAATTGAGCAACCGCCTTGTAGTTTCCATGCGGAGCCAGGATGGGAACCACACAACCCGTGCTGAGGAGGAAACGTCGTCCACCTGTTTGCGCGAGCGCATCGGCGGCTTCCTTTTGGACCTCGGCCTGGTCCCGATACACGAGCGTGTCTTGTCTTAGACCGCCACAGCGCACACCGCGGAAGGTCTTCTCCGCTTCGGAGAGCATGGGCGGGGTCTCGCGGTCATGCCAGTTGACGATCTGAAAATGGTACTCACTCAACAAGGAGAAGTGGACGTTATGTCCATGCAGGTGCAGCATATTGCACCACAAGTCCCGCGTTGAC
>CALFXA010000018.1 GCA_937928015.1 uncultured Anaerolineales bacterium
GAGATATCCACTCGTGACTGGAGTTCAGACGTGTGCTCTTCCGATCTCGCCATGACCGACCACAAAGGCAAACCCGTCCGCAAAGCGGGACCCTCCACCCCGGTGGCGGTGCTCGGCCTGAACGGCGTCCCCGCTGCGGGTGACGTCTTCCGCGTGGTCGGATCGGAACGTGAGGCACGCGAGACGGTGAACGAACGGCTGGAAGCCGCCAAGGCCCGCGCCAATGAAAAGAAGGTCTCGCTCGAAGACCTGTTCGCCAGTTTCCAGGCGGGCGAGGCGCGCGAGTTGAACCTGATCGTCAAGGCCGACGTGCAAGGCTCGCTCGAACCGATCATGTCCGAACTGGAGAAGCTCGGCAAGGGCGAGATCGGAATCAAGATCCTCTACGCCGAAACGGGCAATATCGGCGAGAACGACGTCATGTTGGCTTCGGCCTCGAGCGCCATCATCATCGGCTTCAACGTCCAGGCCGACGTGCCTGCCCGCCGCCTGGCCGAGAAGGAAGGCGTCTCGCTGCGCCTGTACGAGATCATCTACCGCATGACCGAGGACATCGAGAAGGCCCTCAAGGGCATGCTCGAACCCACGATCGTGGAAAAGGTCATTGGCCGCGCCCAGGTATTGGCCGTATTCTCCGCTTCGAAATTGGGCAAGGTGGCGGGCTGCAAGGTCACCGAAGGCGAACTGCGCCGCAACGCCCGCATCCGCCTGTATCGTGACGGCGACATCCTCTACGAGGGCGACCTCGCCTCCCTGCGTCACGAAAAAGAAGACGTCAAGGAAATGCGCACAGGTTTCGAGTGCGGTGTCGGCTTCAAGAGCTTCAGCAACATCCAGGTTGGCGACCAACTGGTCTGCTTCGTCATGGAAAAATCGTCATAAAATCAAGGAACAGGGCGGGGTGATCCCCCGCCCTACATATCTCATGCCATCAGGAATTCGACTTCAACGCATTGCGGACCGCATCCGCCAAGAGCTCTCGGAAATGCTCATCCGCGAGTTGAGCGACCCGCGCCTGCACATGATCTACGTCACCGACGTGAACGTGGACCGCGAACTGGCCTATGCCGATATCTACGTCTCGGCGGTCGAGGGTCAGGGACGCAGCAAGGAAGTGCTGGCAGGGCTGGAAAGCGCCAGCGGATTCATCCGCCGCACCCTGGCCAGTCGCGTGGAGCTGCGGGCTTTTCCGCGCTTGCGCTTCCACTGGGACCCCACGCCCGAACATGCCGACCACATCGAACAGGTGCTGGCCGAATTACGGGAGAAAAACGCAACCAAAAAGGAGATTTAGCGTTATATCAATCCACAAGTGGATTATGTTTCGACATAGATACCCATCCATCGCCGTCCTTACAATTATGAAAGGGTATCTTTAAAACTTGTGCAGGAACGCTAGTGTAAAATCAAGCCATGCAAAATGAAGTAATTGCTGAAATAAAAAATCGCCTGGCCTCGGCCAGGCGGATTGTCATTGCCTCTCACGTCCGCCCGGATGGGGATGCCATCGGTGCCCTGCTGGGACTGGGGCTGGCCCTGAAAGATGCGAGTAAGGACGTACAGATGGTCTTGGCGGATGGCTGCCCTGCCTCCTTCCGTCACCTGGCGGGCAGCGAGTTGATACAGACCGCGCCGCAGGGGGAACACGACACCTTCATCACCGTGGATTGCGCCGACTTCAAGCGCACGGGCAAGATCTTCGAGAATTTTGGTCAGCCCGACGTCAACATCGATCACCACAAAACCAACGAAAATTTCGGAAAACTGAACCTGATCGAGGCGGAGGAGGTGGCCACATCGGCCATCCTCACCAATCACTTGCCAGCCTGGGGCCTGCAGATCACCCAACCCGTGGCCGCCGCCCTGCTGACAGGCATCATCACCGACACGCTCGGCTTCCGCACCTCGAACACCACGCCCGAGGCGCTGCGTCAGGCCGCCACATTGATGGAAACGGGCGTGGACATGCCCGAGATCTACATGCGTGCGCTGGTGCGCCGTTCCTTCCCCTCCGCCCGCTATTGGGGCGCGGGACTCTCCAGCCTGGAGAGCAAGCATGGCATCGTGTGGGGCACGCTCACCGTGGCAGACCGCAAGAAGGCGGGCTACGGTGGAAACGACGACGCCGACCTGATCAACATCATCTCCGCCATCGATGGCAATAAGGTCGGAATGATCTTTGTCGAACAGAATGATGCCCACGTCAAAATCTCCTGGCGCGCGCTCGAGCCAGGCATCGACGTTTCGCCAATCGCAAAACACTTTGGAGGCGGGGGGCATGCCGCCGCCGCAGGAGCAGATATTCCAGGGGCACTCAGCGAAATCCAGCCGCTCGTCCTCAAGACCACCAGAGAAATGCTTCAACTTTAATATATAATTTAGACAAATGTGTCATAATTGCACGATACATATATGGAGGACTGAAAGATGAACAGTCAAGATGTCAAGAATGCCATATCAGGCGTTCTGGTCGTGGACAAGCCCGTAGGCATGACCTCGCACGATGTAGTGCAGGTCATCCGCAACGGGACAGGCCTCAGACGCGCGGGCCATACGGGCACGTTGGATCCGCGCGCTTCGGGCGTTTTGGTGATTCTGGTTGGGCCCGCCGTCCGTTTGAGCGAATACGTTTCCGCATCCGATAAGCGCTATCAAGCCATCATCCGTCTTGGTTCCACCACCGACACTTTCGATGCCGAGGGAAAATTCACGCGCAGCAACCAGCCCGTCAATGTGACGGAGGCGCAGTTCGAAGAAGTGCTCCAATCCTTCATCGGCGAGATCGAGCAGACTCCCCCGCCCTATTCCGCCGTCAAGGTGCAGGGACGCAAGGCCTATGAGATGGCCCGCCAGGGCGAGGAAGTGGACCTGACCCCGCGCAAGATTCAGGTGCACCACCTCGAAGTGCTCGAATGGGCCCCGCCCGAAGTGGTTGTCGATGTGCATTGTTCCTCGGGCACTTACGTGCGCTCGCTGGCCAATGACCTGGGCGAGAAGCTCGGTTGCGGTGCGTACCTCGTCGGTCTGCGCCGCACCAAGAGCGGACGATTCAGCCTGCGCGACGCCACGCCGCTGCGCAAACTTCAGGAAGCCTTCACCGCGGGCAACTGGTATCAATACCTGATCCCCGCCGCCGAAGCGCTGGGCGACTGGCCCGCCGTGGAACTCAGCCCCGATGAGGTGGAAGCCGTCCGCCACGGGCACCGCGTCAAGGTCAAGGAAGGCAACACCGAGGCCAAGGTTCGCGGCGTCAGCACGCAAGGCGAACTGGTGGCGCTGATGGAAATCGCCACCGCGGAAGATGGCTCTTCCGAATGGCAACCCAGGAAAGTGTTCTTCACTTCCGAGTAAAATAACACAGCCGCCGATCTCGGCGGCTGATTTTTATCATGCAGCATTATCATTCCCTCACCGAAGCCTCTCTCCAGGGCGCCCGTCTCACCGTCGGCGTGTACGATGGCGTCCATCGCGGGCACCAGGAGATTCTGCGTCGCGTCACGGCGGGCTCGCCCTCCGTGGTGTTGACCTTCCACCCGCATCCCGCCAGCGTGCTGGGCGGACACGAGATCAAGTGCCTGACCACACCCGACGAGCGCGCCGACCTGCTGGCCGCCCTGGGCGTGGACGTCGTCATCACTGAGCCGTTCACCCGCGACCTGGCGTCTGTCTCCGCCTACGAGTTCATGTCGAGCCTCAAGCGTCACCTTGGACTGGAGCACCTGTTCATCGGTTACGACTTCGCGCTCGGCAAGGGACGCGAGGGCAACGCCGCCCGCCTGAGCGAGATCGGCCGCGAGTTGGGATTCACCGTCGAAGTGGTGCCAGCCGTCGGCGACGAAAGCGGCGTGATCTCCTCGACCGAGATCCGCAAACTGGTCTCGCGCGGCGACATGGCCGAAGCCGCCCTGCTGCTCGGTCATCCCTACCAGATCGGCGGGCCCGTCATTCACGGCGACCATCGCGGACGCACCATCGGCTTCCCGACCGCCAATATCGATTATCCGATACAGAAGGTCCTGCCGTCGAACGGCATCTACGCCTGTTGGGCCCGGCTGGGAAGCGAGCGTTTCGCAGCAGCCATCAACGTGGGCCTGCGCCCCACCGTGCACGACGACCAGACCGTCCCCAACGTGGAAGCCTACCTGTTGGATTTCGACCGCGAGATTTATGGTCAGCACCTGAAACTCGATTTCGTGGCCCGCCTGCGCGACGAGTTGAAATTCCCTTCGCTGGATGCGTTGATCGAGCAGATGCACAGGGACGTGGCCCAAGCTCGTGACATTCTCAAGTGACCGAACGCCCCGTCAAATGACGGGGCGTTTTCGTTGTTATAATGCCTTCGACTTACCAGAGGAGCCCCCCATGCCCGAGAGACAAATTTATCTATTATCGCCCCGTCAGCTTTCGCCCGAGACCATCGCCGTGGCCTTTGCCAAGACCTCGCGCTCGCCCGAATCCTTCCGCGACATCGCCGCCGAGTTGAGCGACGAGAAGTCGGCGCAGTTCCACGAGAAGTGGGTCGTGGGCTACGGTCATGCCTCGGTGGCGGAACATGCCGTACTGCACATCGCCTTCGAGAACGTCTCGCGCGTGGCGGTCGAATCCATCGAAAGCAATCGGCTGGCCTCCTACACGGAGAAGTCCACCCGCTACCAGAAATGGGACGGCGATGCCTTCTGCGTCCCGCCCGAACTGGAAGGTCACCCGCTGAAAGAGGAATTCGTCGGGACCGTGCGGATGCTCTTCCAGACCTACGCCGACTCGCTGGCCCCTGTCCGCGCCGTGGTGGAGAAGCGCTCTCCGCGCCGCGAAAACGAAAAGGACGAGGCCTGGGACCGCCGTATCCGCTCGCAATACGTCGACTCATGTCGCTTCCTACTACCCGCCGCCGCGCTGGCTAATCTGGGCATGACCGCCAACGCGCGCGTGCTGGAGAACGCCATCCGCAAGATGATGTCGCATCCGCTGGCCGAGGTGCGTCAGATCGGCGAGAACATGCGCGAGGTGGCCAAGGCCGAGGTGCCGACACTGGTCAAGTATGCGGATGTGGTGCCATATTTAGTTGATATCGCAAAAGAGATTTACCACAGAGCACACGGAGAGCACGGAGAAAATCAAAAGAATTCTGTGGGTTCCGTGGTGAATGATGAATGGTGCAAGCTGGTTCAGTATGAGCAAGACGCCGAGCAGAAGATTCTAGCCGCGGCACTGTATCGCTTCGGGGAAATGTCCTTTGCAGATGCGTTGGCTTATATTCAATCGCTCACTCAAGATGAGCAGGACCGTCTGGCCGAGTCGCTGCTCGGGAAGCTGGGCAAGTTCGACGAGCCGCTGCGTGAGCTGGAATACGCCACCTACACCTTCGACCTCGTCATGGATCAGGGCGCGTACGCCGAGTTCAAACGTCACCGCATGATGACGCAGACGCCGCAACTGTTGACGGCCCGTCTCGGCTACGCCACGCCGCGTCTCATCAGCGAAGCAGGCTTCGCGGATCGCTACCGTGCCGCGATGGACCAGGCCGCGCAGACCTACGAAGCCATGCACGCCTTCGACCCGAACGTGGCGCAATACGTCGTCCCCAACGGATTCAACCGCCGCGTGCTGGCCGAGTTCAACCTGCGCTCGGCCTATCACTTCTGCCAATTGCGGGCGGCCTCCAACGCGCACTTCTCGATCCGCAAGATCGCCGAGCGCATCCACGAGGAACTGACGTGCGTCCATCCGCTGCTGACGAAGTACATGCGTCTGCCCGAAGAGACCTGGCAGAACGTGGAAGAAAATTACTTCACGGCATGAAGCGCGTTCTGTTCCTGCTGATTCTGCTCCTGACTGCCTGCGCCCCCCAGGTGGATTTCACACCTGTGCCCGTTTCCCTTATCCCCTATTCGACTCACATCCCCGCCCCAACCGTCCCCTGGACCTCGGGCCTGGTGACCGCTTCCGCGCCGCTGCCGTCGCCCACGCCGTTTGTCTACACCGTGCAGCGGGGCGACACACTGGGCAGCATCGCGCTCAAGTTCGGCGTCTCGATCAATGACCTGCAAGCCGCCAATCCCGACGTCTCACCGAATAGCATGTCGGTGGGACAGGTGCTTCGCATTCCCAGCGACCCCGAGAATCCCTCGGGCGAGCCGACGCCGCAACCTGCTCCCTTC
This sequence comes from uncultured Anaerolineales bacterium, assembly GCA_937928015.1. Classification (GTDB taxonomy): domain Bacteria; phylum Chloroflexota; class Anaerolineae; order Anaerolineales; family Villigracilaceae; genus JACPVF01. The sequence continues at coordinate 6,159 of CALFXA010000018.1, forward strand.
CGCGTGGAGCAGACGGCCTGTCACCCCAGCGCGGACGGCGGGATGTGGTGTTTCGTGCTGGCCCGCAACGACTCGGCCACCGCGCTGGAGAACGTCAATGCGCAGGTGACGTTGTTCGACGCGAATGGAAATCAACTCGTCAGTCAACCCGCTTTGCTAATCCTGAACATCCTACCGCCCAACACCTCCCTGCCGATGACGGTTTTCTTCGACGCGCCCATCCCCGCGAATGTGACGCCGCAGGTGCAGATCCTGACCGCGATCCAACTCCAGGCCAGCGATGCGCGCTATCTGCCCGCCTCGGCGCAGAACATCCTCGTGCAGGTGGATTGGAACGGGCACAGTGCCCAGGTCGGCGGACAGGTCTTCCTGCCCGCCGAATCAAAAGCCGCCGCGACCGTTTGGGTGGCCGCGACGGCGTATGATGAACTGGGTCAGGTGGTAGGAGTCCGCCGCTGGGAGGGGGGCGCGATTCCGCCGGGGACGAGTTTGCCGTTTGCCATGACGGTATCCAGCCTGGGCGGGGAGATTGACCACGTCGAGGTAACCGTAGAAGCCAGACCATAGACGGTGGACGGTAGACCGTTTTGCACGGTCCACCGTCCATGGTCCACTGTCCGAATCACTTTCCTTCCAACCACATATAGCGTTCAATCGGAATATCGATGGGGGTGAAGATGTAGCCCTTCACGTAGGGCTTGACTAGTTGATAACTCAGGTAATGCACGGTGAACAGCACGGGGGCGTCGTCCACGATCATCTGCTCGGCCTGCTGATAGAGCGCGATGCGTTGGGTCACGTCACGTTCGGTACGGGCCTGTTCGAGGATGGTGTCCAGCACAGGGTTGGAGTATCCGCCGTTGTTCTGCTGCGAGCCCGTGTGGAAGAGCACGTCTGCAAAGTTCTCAGGGTCGGGATAATCGGCGCACCAGCCGCCATCGAAGATCTGGCCGTGGTTGCCCGAATAGATCGACTCGAGATAGTAGTTCGGCTCGATGTTCTCGACCGTGATGGTCACGCCGAGGTTCTGCTCCCACATCTGGATCAGGGCGGCCACATCCGCGCTGACGTAGCTGCCAAGTCCGCTGTTGGTGTAGACGATGGGCGGCAGGTTCGTGCCGTACTTGGACTGTTTGAGCAGGTCGCGCGCCGCGGCGGGATCATAGGGCAGGCCCTGGAGCGCGATGTTGAAGCCCGGCAGCCCGGGCGGATACAGGCCGATAGCGGGCAGCGCATGTCCGCGCATGACCACGTCGATGTATTGCTGACGGTTGAAGGCCATGCTGAAAGCCTTGCGCACGTTGACGTCGTCGAAGGGCGGACGGGTATTGTCGAAAACCACGTAACTGGTGCACAGGTTCACGCCCGTGAGCAGTTCGTTGTGCAGCGGCTCGGTCGGGTCGGTGAAACGCTCGATGGAATAGACACTGGTGATGTCCACCTCGCCCGATTCGTACAAGCGCTGACTGTCGCCCGAATACAGGTTGACGACCACGTACGGGATGGACGGCGCACCGAGGTAGAAGTCGGCATTGGCCTGATAGACCATGCGCTGGAAGCTGGTCCACTCGATCAGCTTGTACGGTCCCGTGCCGTTGGGCTGACGGTACCACTCCGAGCCTGATTCGACGTTGGACTTGTCGAGCACGAAGGCGGTGGGATACGTCAGCTTGAGCAGGAAATAGGGCTTGGGCGCATCGATGGTGACTTCGAGCGTGTGGTCGTCCACGGCACGCAAGCCGCTGACGTGGTCGGCCTGGCCCGCGGCCATTTCCTTCGCGCCGAGGATGTCGCCAAGATAGGTCTGGGCGGTATCCGAGGCCAGCGCGGGGCTGAGGGCGCGCTCCCATGAGTAGACGAAGTCACCCGCGGTCACGGGGCGGCCATCGTGGAAGACGGCATTCGGGCGCAGGTGGAAGGTGTAGACCGTACCGTCAGCGCTCACGTCCCAGGTCTCGGCCAAGTCGGGCGTCAGGTTGAGGCGCGGATCGAAGGAGACCAGTCCGCTAAAGAGGCGCTTGTCGCCCGAGCCATGCGTGGTGGCGGGATCATATTCGCGCGGGTTGGTCGACTCGCCGCCTTCGAGCACCAGCGCCTGGTTCATTGGGATGTCAACACGGGCGGCGGCGCGCGCCGTACCCGAACTGACCAGGGTCACAACCAGGGCCAAACTGAACAGGGCCGCAATGATTTTCTTCAAACTAGCCATTGTTTCCTCCTTTGCGGCGCTGGGCCAGAACAACGCCCAGCACGATCACACCAATCAACAGGCCGAAGATGCAGCAGAAACAGAGCAGGGCAATCGTCAGCGCGATTGGCGGACCCGAGGGCGAGAAGGTCGGCGCGGACGGATTTCCGCCAGAGGAAGTCGGCACGGCGTACGGTGTGGGGGTCACAGCCAACGGCGCGCCCGAGACAGGCGCGTAGGTGGGAACTACCGTCGGGGTGGGTTGTGCGGTCGGTTGTGCGGAGACAGGCCGAGGGTCCGCACCGATGGAGGCACGCCAGGCATCTTCCAGGCCGTCCACGTCGAAGCCGTAGACTTTCAGCAAGGCCTCGTCCACGGTGGAGCCATCGCGCAGCGCTTCGAGCAGGCTGGTCATCTTGCTCTGACCATAGGTCCCGATCAGGAATTTGACGATGCTGTACGATTGGCTGTAGGACAGGTTGGCCTTGTCGGCCACCTCGGAGAATCCCACGCTGAGCGAACGGACCGTGAGCAGGTCGTTGTTTTGGATGGCGTCATTCAACTGCGCGGCGGAAGTCGGGTCGAGTTCGCCCTCCGAGTAGACAGCCAGGCCTTCGTTGAGCCAGGTGGGCACGTCGCCCAGGCAGGAGAAGGTAAGGTGACCAACCAGCACGTGTGTCAACTCGTGGACGACGGTGCTCTTGTCCCAGTTGGTGTCGGCACCCGAGGAGGTACCCATGATGACAATGTTGTGCTCGGGGAAGGCCATGCCGCCCGTCCATGAAGGCTCGTAGAGGATGGCATCGCGCATGTCGTTGTAATCGGCATACACGTATAGGTCGATGGGCGCATCGGTCTTCAGACCCGATTGCGTGGCGTTGAACTCGAGTCCGCCCACGCCCGAGTTGAGCATCTCCTGCGCGAAGGACTTGTCGAAGCCATACCAGTGCAGGCGCAGATCGCCCGAGGTGATAGTCTGCCACGGGTGGACCTTATCCAGCCAGGTGACGGTCTTCTTCTCGGAGACGGTTTCCTTGCCCGACTCGTCGGTGATGTGCCAGCGCCACCAGATGGTGGCCCCGGGCGGGAGCGACCCGCTCTGGCGCATGTCCCAGGTCCACTCGACGTTCAAGCTGGCAGCGGGCGTGAACTGTGGGTAGGACTTGGCAACCACCTGTCCACAGGTTTGCTGCTCGGTGCCGTATTCGAGCATGACCGAGGTGATGGTCGAACTGGCCGTCAGGTTGGCCGAGAAAGTAATGGTGTTGGGAAAATCAAGGGTCGCAGTGTCGTTCCCCACGTCCGCAACGGGAGCGGCCGCCGCGGTTTGCAGCGGCAGGAACATCAGCGCGAACAGGGTCAGCAGCAGATAAAATGACCTCAATCGCATGGTACCTCCTTTTGGGTTCGGGCAACTATATCATGAATCCCCGAGCGGCCTGGGCAGGGAGTACCAAAAGCCTATTTGCGCGTTTGCATCCTTGTAAACCAGAAAGGAAGTTCCTTTAATTGACGCTTATACCCCTTGCAAGTATAATCCTCCTATCCACCCCTCACCGAGGGGCTTATTGAGGCCCATTTATGGCGTTGCGCGGAAACTTACGCGATTTTACGATCACCCAACTGCTCAATCTGATCAACCTTGCAAGTAAGACGGGGACCCTCATCGTGGATGGTCCCAACGAGCAGGCCTATGTCTCCTTCCGCGAAGGGAAGTTGGCGTATGCGCGCATTGGCCGCGAGGAAAGTACCCTGGCGGCTGTGTTGCATCGCGCCAACAAGCTGTCCGCCAACCAGTATCGCGCCATCACCGAGCGCGCTGGCGCGATGACCGACAAGGAACTCGGCTTGCTATTGATCAACGCAGGCTACGTCACCCAGGAGGATATCCTCCTCAACCTGCAGGGCTACTTCACCGAGATCATCCGCCGCCTGTTCACCTGGGTGGAGGGCATCTTCCGCTTCGAGGCCGACATGCTGGCCCCCGAGGACCGCATCAACGTGCGGCTCGACCTGGAGAACATCATCATCGAAGGCTCGCGCCAGTTGCGCGAATGGGAGCAATTGCAGGACGAGATTCCCAGCCTGGAGATGGCACTCAAGTTTACCGACCGTCCGCTGACCAACGTCAACCTGAACGTGGAAGAGTGGCGCGTCGTCAAATTCATCAACCCAAAGAATACGATGAAGCAGATCGCTGCGGCATGTAAGATGAACGACCTGGAGATCCGCCGCATCGTATACGGCCTGTTGCAGGCCGGGCTGGTGGAGATCGTGCGGCCCGAAGGCGTGGTCGTCCCGCCCAGCCCCAAGACCTACCCAACCCAAGACAAGAACGAACAGAAATCGCTGATCAACAAGTTGATCGGTCGCATCCGCTCGATGTAATCCCGGATAGAAGGAATCATATTTATGCAAACGGTCAAAATGGTGGTAACAGGTCCCTTCAGCGCTGGCAAGACGGAGTTCATCCAGTCGGTCAGCGAGATCGACGTCGTCTCCACCGAGCGGAAGATCTCTTCCAGGGAAGAGCGCACGGTCAAGGACAACACGACGGTGGCCATGGACTTCGGCCGCATTACCGTGGACGAGGACCTGGTCCTTTACCTCTTCGGCACGCCCGGTCAGAAACGCTTCGACTTCATGTGGGAGATCCTCTCTGAGGGAATGCTCGGCTTCATCGTCATGGTCGACAGCACCCGCCCGGAGACTTTCCGCGAAGCGCGCTCCATCCTGGAGACCTTCCGCGCCTACGCCCCCACCCCCTACGTGGTTGCCGCCAACAAGCAGGACCGTGAAGATGCCTGGGACATCGACGACATGCGTCACGCCCTGCGCCTCGACCCCAAGACCAAACTCCTGCCCTGCGTCGCCACCGACCGCAACACGGTCAAGGCCACTCTTCTCGAATTGCTCTACAGCATCCTCGAGGAAATGGAAAACGGCAAATAAAGATTCAGGTTTCGTAGCAGCGTGTCTTCCATCACCACCAACCAGGGAATTGTTCATTACGAGGTCTACGGCCGCGGACGGCCGGTGATTCTGCTGCACGGCTGGCTGGGATCGTGGGGGCTGTGGCAGGAAACCATGGCCTTCCTCGGCGCGTTTTATCGCACCTATGCGCTGGATTTTTGGGGTTTCGGCGAATCAGGCAAGAAGCGTGACAGCTATGCCGTGGATGACTTCGTCGACCTGGTCAATCAGTTCATGGAACAACTCGGTATTGCTCGTGCGCCTCTGGTGGGACACAGCATGGGCGGCACGGTCAGCCTCTCGGTTGCCATTCGCTACCCCGAGCGGGTCAGCAAGGTGGTGGTGGTCGGCTCCCCCATCGTCGGCTCGTCGCTGGCCCCGCTGTTGAAACTGGCAGGCTACCGCCCGGTGGCGTTCTTCCTTTTCAACCTGATGGGGCCCTTCCGCGCGTGGATGAAGTACTATTATTCCCGCCAGATTTGCAGCGACCCGCGCTTCCCAGACATGATGGACCGCGACCTGTCCAAGACCACGCTCGAATCCTTCCTGCGCTCCATCGCCTCCTTGCGCCGCACCGATTTGCGGCCGTCACTCAACCAGGTTCACATTCCCGCGATGGGCATGTTTGGCGACCGCGACAGGGTTGTTCACCCCATGCAGTGGCAGCCCATGCTGACGGGAATTCCGCAGACCCAGATCGTCCGGTTTCCCAAAGCGGGCCATTTCTCCATGCTTGAAGAGCCGACCGAATTCAGCCAAAAACTAAAGGCTTTTCTGGATGAGCCAGCCCCATGAGTGGAGACTACTTTTATCCGCAGAAGATGGGGCGGATCATTCTATTGGGCATGGAAGAGATCATCGGTCGCACGGGTTTGCACGCCGTTTTGAACCTTTCCTCTCATAGCGACTACATCGGAAATTACCCCCCGGCTTCCGCAGAACGGACCTTCCCGTTCCAGACCATCAGTGACTTGCATGTGGCATTGGAACAGGCCTACGGTCCGCGGGGTGGACGGGGGTTGGCCCTGCGCATCGGGCGGGCCACCTTCACCTACGGCCTGCGTGAGTACGGGAGCATGATCGGGCTGACCGAGATGGCCTTCCGTCTGCTACCACTTCCGTCAAAACTCCATACAGGCGCAAAGGCCTTTGCGGACCTCTTCAACCACCACACCGACCAGGTGGTGCGCCTCGAAGAAACGGATCGTCATCTCCTCTGGCACATCGAGCGTTGTCCGCTGTGCTGGGGACGCCACACCGAGGAACCTGTCTGCCACATGGCGGTGGGGCTTCTACAGGAATCGCTCTACTGGATGAGCGGCGGCAAAATCTTCAACGTGGAAGAAATCCAGTGCATCGCGCGCGGAGACCCCGCCTGCACGATCCAGATTGAAAAAACACCTATTCCATAAATTTCACGAGGTTGCAGGCGGGGAAACCCGCTCTTGTTTATAATAAGCCTATGCATAAGGTAATCCTGAACGCCCCAAAGATCATCGCGCCCTTCTGCGAGCCTGCCCGCGAGATGCGCGTGCAAAACACCCCGCTATGGCTGCACCAACGCAACTTGCTGGCTCCGTACGTGACCAGCGAGCAGGAACTGCGCCCAGGCGAACGCCTGCAGCCCACCCGTCAGCCTACCCTGGCCTATCGCGACAATCTCTTCTTCGACGAAGGCTACATCAGCGCCTTCATTGCCGAGGCAAAAAAGCGCAAACACGCCTCCCGAGCCGCCTTCTCGGTGAACGATCCCGCCTTCCGTGAACATGCCCTGCCGCTTTCGAGCTCCTACACCCCGGCAGGGAGCGTGTACCTGGCTGACCTGTGGTACTACCCCAACGGCCCCGTAGCCGACGTGGAGCCGCTGGTCATCGACATGCAGGCGCGCGAGATCGGTTATTACCACATCCCCACTTATATGGCTGACAAGAGCGGCGACCTGGTCTTTCAGGTGCCTCTGCGCTCCCTGTTGGCGATTGATTCGTGGGTACACATCTATATTGCAGATGTGGTCTTTGGCCTGTTCGCGCGCGGGGCCCGCTACGAGAAGAAGGCCAACGACGAGTTATCCTTCAAACTCATGATTATCGGCAAGGCCATTTATGAAGGACGCCAGGTTCTGGAGTGCTCTCAAGTAGTGCAGATTGGCAAGAACTGCGTGATCGACCCAAGCGTTGTCATTAAGGGCCCCACATTCATCGGTGATAATGTCCACATTGACGCGGGTGCGGTGATCGATAACAGCATCATCGGCAACAATGTGAACGTTGGCCAGGGATGTCAGATCATGCTCTCGGTGGTAGGCGACGGCACCTTCCTGCCCTTCCGCGCCGCGCTGTTCATGACCACCGTAATGGAAAACTCCATGATCGCGCAGAATACCTGCCTGCAAATGTGCGTGGTGGGACGCAACACCTTCATCGGCGCAGGCTCCACCTTCACCGACTACAACCTGATCCCCGCCCCCATCCGCGCCATTGGCGGTGACGGCAAACTGGGCATCTCCAATCGCCCGGTGATGGGCGGCTGCGTGGGCCACAACTGCCGCATCGGTGCGGGCATGTTGGTCTATCCCGCCCGTACCATCGAATCGGACGTAGTGCTGGCCGCCTCGAAAGAGCGTCGTATCATCGACCGCGACATCCGCTTCGAGGATAGTGACCACCACCGCATGAAAGCCGCGCACATGCACCAGACTCCCTATCATCCCCAAACCAAGGCGGACACGGAGTCGTGGTAGGCATGGATTCTTTCGCGTTCATCATCCACCCCATCGACCCCAAGCGCGACGTCAGCCGAAAATTTCCCTTCCTGGGAAAAGTACTGAACGAGCGCCAGATCGATTTCTTCTCGACCTACTTCCCGCCCGTTTACATCTCGGAGATCGAGGGCATCACCTCGCAGGCCACCGGCAAGCAGATCAAGGGCTGGTTCATCGCCTGTCCATTCACGCCGCGCCGCATGATGGAATTGCCCGTACGCACGGTATATCGTAAAATTGTCCAGACTGGCCGCCTGGCCGAAAAACTGGGCGCGGACATCCTGGGACTCGGCGCCTTCACCTCGGTGGTGGGCGATGCGGGCATCACCATCGCGGACCGTCTGGCGGTTCCCGTTACGACGGGCGACTCCTACACGGTGGCGTTGGCCGTCCAGGCCATCCGCGACGCCGCCCGCATCATGGACATTTCCATGAAGGACGCAACCGTAGCGGTGGTCGGCGCGACCGGCGCAATCGGCCGCGTGTGCGCCGAATTGCTGGCTAACGAGGCCGCCGAGTTGCTACTCGTGGCCCGGGACGAGAAAAAACTTGCAGAATTGCGGGAACGGCTCCAGGTCCGCGCCAAAAGCAGGCTGGTGACCAGCACGAAGATGGACGTCCTCTCCCGGGCGCAGTTGATCCTGACCGTGACCAGCGCCATCCACGACATCATCCGCCCGGAGCATCTGCTGCCCGGCAGCGTGGTGTGCGATGTGGCCCGCCCCCGCGATGTTTCTGCAATGGTGGCCGCGGCAAGAAATGATATATTAGTGATTGACGGCGGAATGGTAGATGTGCCAGGCCCCGTGAATTTCCATTTTAACTTCGGTTTTCCGCCCGGAAAGGCGTACGCTTGCATGGCCGAGACCATGGCCCTGGCGCTGGAAGGCCGCTTCGAGGACTACACCGTGGGCAAGGATATCACGGTCGAACGCGTCCAGGAGATTACCGCCATCGCCGAACGGCATGGCTTTCGCTTGAGCGGATTCCGCTCTTTCGAACGTGAAGTGACAGAAGAACAGATCGAAACCGTGCGTACGAACGCCCGAAGGGCGCGACGCAACTAGGATTTTTGGAGGCCTTATGGGAAATGCCCGCCTGCTGGTCGTAGAGGATGATGTCGATATCGCCAACATGCTCAAGATCTATTTCACAGGGCTTCAATATGAAGTGGATGTAGCCAATCGCGGCTCCGATGCCCTGGAGAAAACCCGCCATGTCCTGCCGCACCTGATCGTGCTGGACATCATGCTGCCCGACATCGACGGGTACGAAGTCTGCCGCAACCTGCGCACCAACACCCGCACCAGCCACATCCCGGTCATTTTCCTGACCCAGAAGGATGAGCGCAGCGACAAGCTGCAGGGGCTCGAACTGGGCGCGGACGATTACATCACCAAGCCGTTCGACATCGAAGAATTGAAACTGCGCGTGATGGGCGCCATCCGCCGCTCGGAACGCGAGAGTCTCACCGACCCGCGCTCGGGCCTGCCGGCCGGCCGCCTGATTGAAGAACAGTTGCGCCGCATCATCCGCGAGGAGAGTTGGGCCCTGCTCGACATCCGCGTCAACAATTTCGAGTCTTTCCGCGACGTGTACGGGTTCGTGGCAGGTGACGATGTGCTGCGCTTCACAGCCATGATGATTGGCGAGGTAGTGGACGAGGTGGGTTCGTCCAGCGACTTCATCGGCCACGCAGGCGGCGACAACTTCATCGTCATCACCAAAGACGAGCGTGCCACAGCGCTCAAACAGCGTCTTAAAGGCCGCTTCGCCGAAGAGGTGTTGACCCATTACAACTTCATCGACCGCCAGCAGGGTTTCATCCAAGCTCCCAAGTCGGACGGTGGTATGGAAAAAGTCCCGTTCATGACCTTCTCGATTGGTGTCGTTTCGCCGAGCCAGCAGTCGTTCGCCGACATCCGCGAGATCACCGAACTGGCCGCCGAGGCGCGCCGACAGGACGCCAACTCTTCCGCCGCGTAGTGGTGATTTAATCGATGCTGGCCGGCCTGGGTATCGGAATTTGGGGGCTCGCGATCGGACTGGTGTCCGTATTCGTGGTTTGGGCCGTGATGGTCCTGATTCCACGCAACCAAAACACGGCTGAACCCAATCAGCCGACCCTGGTTCTCCCCGATCTTCAACAAACTACAGATGCCGTATTAGTCGTTGAGCCCGGTGGGCGCATCGGCTACTTGAACGCGCTCGCCCGTCAGTTGTTCAACCTCGGCGAGGATGAGGCCGCCGACCTGGAACGCCTGGCGCGCCGCGTCCGCCCGCTGGACGACTTCCTGCAGGTGTGCGCGAAACCCAGCCAGAAGCGTCTGACCATCAATGGCAAATTGCTGGAAGCCACCTCTTACGAGGTGCCCGGTGTGTTGCCGCTGAACCTGGTCACGCTGCGTCAACTGGACCTCACCCCCGCCCTGTCTTCGGGCGAGTCGAACGGCTCGATCCTCAAGGTGGTGACCGACTTCAGCGAGGCCATCGCCGCCAGCCTGGATATGGAAAGCACCATCGCCTCCGTGCTGGAAAATGTCAACCGCCTGGTGCCCGCCGAGGTCATGGAAATCAAGGTCTGGGATTCCGCGCACCAGACGCTGATCCCCTACTGGACTCACGACACAGGCGAGGGGTCGAACAGCGTGACGCGCATGAACCAGTCCCAATTCGGGGCACTGACCACCCAACTGGTCAGCCAGCGTCAGCCGCTCCTGCTCGGACGGACTCAAATCACCCAGATCGACGCCGCCTCACGGGTGCAATCCTACCTGGGCGTTCCGCTCATGGCGGGCAATGAATTGATGGGCACCGTCGAGGCGGGGCAGCTCGGCTCGGCCACCTTCGGCCAGCACGACCTGGAATTGGTCCGCTTTGTCTCGGGCCAGGCGGCAGTGGCGATCCGCAATGCAGTGTTGTATGAAGAAGAACAAGGACGCGCTTCTGAAATGGCGGCCCTCGCCAACCTGACCCAGGCCATCAGCGCCATCCAGGAACCGCGCGACTTGTTTACCCGCCTGGTGGACAGCGTGGCTCCGCTCTTCAACGCGGAGATCGTGGGCTTCCTGTTATACGATGAGAACCGCCGCATGCTCGAAGGGCAGGTTCCCTTCCGCGGACTGCCGACCTCCATCGTGGAGATCTACCGCGCCTCCGTCGCCGCCGACAGTCCCGCCGAACGCATCCTCTCCTACCAAAAACCGCTCCTGACCATCGACGCCGCGCAGGATGAGAACTGGCATACCCTGGGCCTGACCAACGTGGCCCTGGCCGCCTCCCTACGCGACTCGGCGCTTGTCCCGCTCGTCTCGGACAAACGCATGGTCGGCTTTTTGCAAGTCTCGCATCACCGCGGCGGGACAACCCCATTCAGCAATGAAGAAGTGCGTCTGATGAGCATTGTCGCCAATCAGGCGGCCACCATCATCGAGAACGCCATGCTGGTACAGCAATCCCGTTCGCGCGCCCAGCGTGCAGACGCCCTGCGGCGCATCGCCAGCCTCTCCGCCTCTTCGGCCACGCTGAACGAGGTGCTCAAGTTCTCGATGCAGGAATTGATCCGTCTCTTCCAGGCGGATGCGGGCGGGATTTTCCTGTTGGACGACGAACTCGGGCAATTGCGCCTGCACCATGAGTCGACCTGGAACGTGCCCGAAGCCACCCTGGACTCGTTCAAGACCCTGTTCGTGGACGATCCCGAATACCTGCTGACGGTTTCGTACAGCCGCAAGCCCTTCCTTTCGGGCCGCCTCAGCACGGACCGCCGCATCCTGTCCTTTTACCGCCCGATGAAAGATGCCATGCAAATGGAATCGGCACTGGTGGTTCCGCTGGTGGTGCGTGAGCACAGCCTGGGCGAGTTGATGCTGGGCAGCCAGCAGGTGGAGCATTTCAGCTCCTTCGACCTACAGGTCATCACCACAGCGGCGGGACAACTGGCCGCGGCGGTGGAAAGCGACCGCCTGCTCGGTCAGACCGACGCGGGCCTGCGCCAGCGCGTCCAGCAATTGACGGCCATTGCGCGCGTCAGCCGCGAGTTGGGTTCCTCGCTTGACCTCAAGCATCTGCTGACGGTCATCCACGAGGAGAGCCTGCGCGTTTTGCAGGCGGGCTGCGGGACGATCCTGCTGCTCGAAGCTGGGAGCCAGGCCGAGGGTCCCGTAGTGAAGATGGCGGTGGGATGTCCCATCAATAACAGCTTGAGCCCGCTCGACCGCAAGGTGATTCAGTCGGGACAATCGCTGGTGGTGAACGATTTCGACGCAGGCGGCGGACATGCGCCGCACGGCGACGTCCGTTCGGCGCTGGTGGTGCCCATCCTGCATCAGGGGAATGTGGTGGGTCTGTTGAATCTGCACTCGAACCAGCCTTCGTTCTTCGACGCAGAGTCGGTCGAAATCATGGAGGTGATGGCGGCCCAGGCGGCCATCGCCATCTACAACGCCCAACAGTATCAACAGGAGCGCCAGCGCTCCGAGTTGCTGCGCCGTCGCGCCGAAGCCTTCGCCAAACTGACCGAGGTCAGCCAGGCCCTGCACCAGGACATCTCGATGGAGCAGGCCATGTACACGCTGGCGCAAAGCCTGCGTGCGGCCACTCCCTTCCGCGTGGTGCTGATGAGCCTCTTCGAGCCTGAAGTGGGCATGTTGCGACGCGTGGCAGGCGTGGGTCTGCCCCAGGAAACCCTGAACGAGTTGCTGGCCCGCAAACAGCCATTGGTCAGCGTCCAACAATTGATGAAGCCCGAGTTCAAGGTCAGCCGCTCCTACTTCATCCCCGCTGACAAGACACCCATCCTGCCTGCCGACATACACTACGTGTATTCGAGTTATGAAGGCGTGTCCGCCGCGGCGCAGAATGCCTGGAATGCTGACGATTTCCTGATCATCCCGCTCGAAGACGCGCAAGGTAAACTCCTAGGCCTCATCAGCCTGGACGACCCTTCCAACGGTCTGCGGCCCGACCTCGCCACCATCGAACTGGCCGAGGGATTTGCCGCCCAAACCTCGCTGCTTATCAGCAACACAGGCCGCCTGAACGCCTTCCAGACCCGCATCGTGGCACTCTCCGACGGCATCCAGCGCCAGCAGAAACTGCTCAGCGTCAGCCAGAACGACCTGCCCATGTTGCTGCGCAAGGACCTTGAGCAGACCATCTCCCTGCACAACCTCGAACGCCGCGCCCAGCGCATCCGCGCGGGCCTGGCCATCACCGAGTCGGTCAGCCGCCAGTTGGACGCCGTCTCGGCGCTCAAGGCGCTCGCCACCGAGACGCTCACCCAGTTGGGCATGTCGGCCGCCCTGGTGGCCGAGAATGCGGCCGAGGGTCCGCGCCTGATGCCGCCGCTGGGGAGCATCCCGCGCGCCACCAACGTGGAGGCCCTGTTCGGTCAGCGCAATCCGTTGCGCATCGTCCTGCAGACGGGCAACCCGATCCTGATCGCCAACCTCGACGAAGACGAAGAGTGGCGCGACACGCCCCTGCTAACGGCACTGCGGGCCAAAGGCATGATCTGCCTGCCCGTCACGGTCCGCAACCAGGTGGTGGCCGCCATGCTGGCCGTCACCCCCGAGCCCCTGCCCGCCTTCACCGACGAAGACCGCCAGGTCTACTTCCAGATATCTCGACAGACCTCGGTCATCCTGCAAAACATCTTCCTGCTCAACGAGACCAGCCGCCGCCTGCAGGAAGTGGACCTGCTGCTCGACTTCAGCCGCCGCATCGCAGGCCTGACGCCGGACGAGATGCTCAAGGCGCTGCTCGAAAGCGCACGCCGCGTGATTACCAACGCGCACGCGGGCGTAGCCCTGCTGTGGAATCCGCAGGCCGACCAGTTGTTGCCGCGCGCCGTCTCGGGCTATGCCGATAACGCCAGCCTGCTGCGCGTGACCTATCGCAGCGGCGAGGCCCTGCCTGGCATCGTGTTCGAGTCGCGCAAGCCGCGCCGCGCCGACGAGATCAACTTCCTGCGCGATTATCCGCTCAACGCGGAAAACCTGTTGCTCTACCGTCAGGCCACGGGCGGACGCCTGCCCGTCTCAAGTCTGCTTATCCCCATCGTGGCAGGCGACAAGAATCTCGGTCTGTTGGTGCTCGACAACTTCAACACCGTGGGTGCCTTCAAGGCCGACGACGAAGCCCTGCTGCTTTCCCTGGCTCAACAGGTGGCGATCTCACTGGAAAACGTCCGCCTGGTGCAGACCACGCAGGAACGCGCTCAACAGTTGGAGGCGCTCAATGCCGCCGCCGCCTCCTTGACCTCCAGCCTGGCCAGCGACCAATTGGTGGCTTCCCTGCTCAAGCGTCTCCAGTCCATCCTGCCGTACGACACCGCCACCCTGTGGCTGCGGGAGCGTGACCGCCTGATGGTCTCCTCCGCCGACGGCTTCCCTGATAACGAACGCCGCCTCGGCCTGACCATCTCCATCTCCGACAGCGCCCTGTTCAACGAGATGATGCGCACGGGACACGCCATCGCCGTCGGCGATGTGCGCGAAGACCCGCGCTTCCCGCACGTCGAGGCCCCGCGCCTGTCGTGGCTGGGCATCCCGTTCTTCTCGAAGGGCGAACTGAGCGGCATGATCGCGCTCGAAAAATGGCAGGCGCACTTCTATCACGAGGATTACGTCCAGGTGGCGATGACCTTCGCCAGCCAGGCGGCCGTCTCGCTGGATAACGCCCGCCTGTACGAGGACAGCCTCAACCGCGCCACCGAACTGACCCAGCAGATCGGAAGAGCGTCGTGTAGGGAAAGAGTGTAGATCTCGGTGGTCG
>CALFXA010000019.1 GCA_937928015.1 uncultured Anaerolineales bacterium
ACCACCGAGATCTACACTCTTTCCCTACACGACGCTCTTCCGATCTCCCACGTTCAAGATTACCGTGGAGCGCGCCTTCTTTGCCGTCAGCCAGTTCGTGCGCGTGGTCAGCATCGCTATCATGACCATCCTGATCCCCTACTCGCTCGACCCTGCGCTATATGGGATTACTTTCAAAGGGCTGGGACTGCCCGACAAACTGGCCTACGCCATGGACCTGACCATGCGCTTCGTCCCGACCTTTGGCCGCGACTTCCAATTGACCATGGACGCCCAGCGGGCGCGCGGCTACGAGTTGGAGAAGATTAAGGGCGGGCTGATCGAGCAGGTCCGCAAGCTGGGGCCGATCTTTGTGCCCGTTACCATCCACGCCATCATCAGCAGTGAGGACATTATCGACGCGATGGATTTGCGCGCCTTTGGCGTGGGTCCGCGCACCTGGCTGCAGGTGTTGAATCGCAACCTCCGTGACCACATCCTGATTTGGGCGGGTGTCGTGATGGTGGCAATTTCTTTCTCGCTGGCTTTCTTCGGACTGGGCAGGTTCTGGGTCCCCGAGGCGCTCATTCGCCTGGTGGGCGGGTAGCAGGTTTTGTGAATCAAAAAGCCACCGCTTATGCGGTGGCTTTTTTTTGTTTGATGAAGAAGATCAGGCTGCGATGACGGGCACGCCCAGGTAGGCGACCACGCCCGCAATGGCCATGGCGATGGCGAGGATGGCGAACACGGGACGCAGGTTGCTCTCGCTTTGGAGTAGGGAAGCCCAGGCAGCGAAGGCCAGGCCGAGCGCCATGAAAAGCACCACCAGTTGCAGGCCGTCACCGCGGTTGTCCCATTGACCTGCGGTCTCGAAGTCGGCATCCGACTGCGCGAAGTAGTCGTTGGCCGTGGCGTACATGGCCTCATAGTAAGCATCGCTGAACGGATCGTCGGGGTTGGCCGTGATGGACGCCTGGAGTTGCTCGGAGTAGCTGTCCTGGTAGTAGGCAGATTTGGCCTCATCGTCGGTGACGTACCAGCCGTCGTACATGTTGTAGTCGTAGACGATGAACTGATTGGCGGTCAGGTATTCGGCGTTGCCGTCGTTTAGTTCCTGCATGGCCTTGATCTCGTGCTCGTTCTGCTTCGAGTCGGCCATCGAGCCCTGGTACGAGGCGAAGGCGGTGAACACAGATAAAACAGCGACCAACGTGCCAAGGACGAGCTCCGAACCAAGTACGCGAAGGACTTTCATAAAGTGCATCTCCTGGGTGAAATAGAATTGGCCGATTATACGTTAAGTTTTCCAGGTTTGGATTTTCAATTTTGTAATAAAATAATCGCATTCTACGCGTGAGGGACCCGTATGTCAGCTAGAAAGTACCAGACCCCTGAAATTATGCACGACGCGCCGTTGCACGACCACAAGTCGGCAGATTTTCACTTCGACGATTTTGCCGCCACGTTGGCGCGCCTGGTTGCCAGCCCGAAGACGGAGACGCCCCTGGTCATCGGCATCAACGGGGCATGGGGTTCGGGGAAGACCTCGCTGTTACTGCGCGTGAAGAACATGCTGGATTTCCCAAAAGGCAAGGGTGGAAAAGAATCTCATCGTTTTGCGCACGAAGAGGAAAAGGATTTTCGCGCTTGCAAGACGGTCTGGTTCGATGCCTGGAAATATAATGACGAAAAGGAATTGCTGGTGGCATTGGTGCGTGTCATCCTGCACGCCATGAAGCGGGACGGGTTCATCAATAAACTCAAAGCTTGGGACCAGGACCCAACCCAGCCTACTTACGACCTATTGGGCATGTTCCTGAATTCCTTCCAGGCTAGTTTTGGCGGACTGGGCGCGGAATTTAAGTTCCAGGTTGATCCTAAAAAATATGAAACACCCTCGAAATTTGAGGAGTATACGGCCTTTTTTGACTATTTCAGCGAGGCCTTCGAGCGCCTGCTGGCTGCCTGGGTACATGACAAAGCGGCTTATGAGGAAATCGATGAAAGAAAAGGCGCGCTGGTCATCTTCATCGATGACTTGGATCGTTGTCTGCCTGAGAAAATCGTGCAGACCCTCGAAGCCTTGAAACTCTTCCTCGATAAGCGCGGATGTGCCTTCTTCATCGGCGCGGACACGGCCATTGTGCAGTGGGCGGTGTCGAAACATTACGAGGATGCGGGCATCACGGGCGAGAGTGCCAAGGATTACCTGGAAAAGGTCATCCAACTGCGCTTCGACCTGCCCATGATCCTGGACGCGGCCATGGAGCAATACCTGCGGACCCAGGTCCAGGTGGACCCAGCCATGCTAGGCCGCTGGCGCGCGCTGGTGGCGGCTGCCGAGGTCAACCCGCGCCGCGTGAAGAACGTGATCAACGACCTGAACCTGCAATGGGTCATGGCGGTCAACTCAGGGCAGGCCGAGGGCGTGGACCGCGACGACTTCATCTGCTGGCAGGCGCTCATGCACGCCGCACCCGCCGCTTTCACGCGGCAGGTGCTGGACTTCGAGGATAAGTCCATCCGCTTTGGGTTCATTCAGGATGCGCTCAAGTGGCAGAATGGAAAGCAGGAAGACCGTGAGGTGGTCAAGGGCTTTTTCAACGCCTATGAGGACAAGGACTCGAAACGCCTGCGCAATGTGCTGCGGCAGATCTCCTTTAGCAATGGTTTTACCGCCGAGACCCTGGACGCCATGATCTACCTGGTGGCCCCGCCCGCCCCCCCGAAGACTGAACCTGAGAAACCCGTTGTTGAGGTGGCGAAGAAGGCCCCTGACCTCGAACCTGTTGGCGAGATGGCCTTTGCCGAGGCGCGCGAGGCAGTGCGCGGTGAAAAGGGCCGAGGCACCCTGCCGCAGGATGGCAACCGCCTGGTGATTGGAGGCCTGGAATTCGTGCGCGTGCCCCAGGGCAAATTTATCATGGGCAGTAAGGACGATAATAGTATAGCCCTTGATTTCGAGAAACCCCAACACACCGTGGAGATTTCGTATGATTATTGGATAGCGAAATTTATTCTGACCAGCGTCTGGTTCTCTGAGTTTGTAAAGGCCACAGGATATGTGACCACTGCTGAAAAGCAAGGGGGCTGGTACGCTAAAAAGGGTGGGTTCATCAAGGGTGTGGATTGGAGACACCCGATCGATCCCAAAGACGGCCTGGACATGCGCATGGACCATCCTGTGGTGCAAGTATCCTGGGATGACGCCATGGCCTATTGCAAGTGGTTCAATGAAGCCAATAAAACCGAATTGGGTGGCCTGACCGTGCACCTGCCCAGCGAGGCCGAGTGGGAGAAGGCCGCGCGCGGCGCGTATGGCAATGAGTGGCCGTGGGGCAATGAGTTCGACCCGAGCAAATGTAACTCTGCTGAGGGGAAGAAAGGTGGCACGACACCCGTAGGCGCATATTCCGCCCTGGGCGGCGATTCACCCTACGGTTGCGCCGACATGGTCGGCAACGTCTGGGAATGGTGCGCCGACTGGTTCAATGATGCCGAATACAAGCCACGTGCCAGCATTTCCGTGGTCGACCCGCGCGGTCCGCAGAGCGGTAAGTTGCGCATGCTGCGCGGTGGCTCATTTAGAGACACTCGCTACACTGCCCGTTGCGCGTGTCGCAAAGACTTTGGCACACCTATCATCCGTGTCAACTACATTGGTTTTCGGGTGTGCGCGTCCCCCCATCCAGGCCTCCTCCAAATTCCAAAGAGCGGAATTTAAGGGAGGAGGATGAGGATTTTGTCTTAAATTAAAATTGCCCCGCGACACATGCCGCAGGGCAATTTCTCTCCTCTTTCTTCTTTCTTTCCCCTACTCTTCCAACGTGCTGATGTCTCCTTCAGGCAGGCCTTGCGCGCGGGCCTTGAGTACACGGCGCATGATCTTGCCTGAACGGGTCTTGGGCAGTTTGTCCACGAACTTGACATCTTCGGGGCGGGCGATAGGACCCATGTGGGTGGCCACGTGCTGGCGCAGTTCCTCGGCCAGTTCGGGCGAGGGGGCGAAGCCCTGGCGTAGCAGCACAAAGGTGTGGATGGCCTGGCCCTTGACGTCGTGGTGCAGGCCGATGGCGGCGGCTTCCGCCACAGCGGGGTGGCTGACCAGAGCCGACTCGATCTCCGCGGTACCCAGGCGGTGCCCCGAAACCTTGATGACGTCGTCCACGCGGCCGATGATCCAGAAGTAGCCGTCTTTGTCGCGCTTGGCCGAGTCGCCTGTGGTGTAGCGGCCAGGATACTTGCTCCAATACTGGCTCACATAACGGTCGTTGTCGCCGTAGATGGTGCGCAGCATCGAGGGCCACGGATTCTTGAGGGTCAGGTAACCTTCGGTGTCGTCGGGAACGGGATTTCCCTGCTCGTCCACGATCTCGGCTTCCTGCCCGAAGAAGGGACGGGTGCCCGAACCAGGCTTGAGCGGCACGACGGGGGTGGGGGTGATCATGAAGGCGCCCGTCTCGGTCTGCCACCAGGTGTCCATGATCGGGCATTTCTCCTTGCCGATGACGCGGTAATACCACTTCCAGGCCTCGGGGTTGATCGGCTCACCGACCGAGCCCAGCAGGCGCAGGGATGACAGGTCGTGCTTGTTGGGCCAGGCCTCGCCGAAACGCATCAGCCCACGGATGGCCGTCGGCGCGGTGTAGAAGACGGTGATGCCGAAGCGTTCGATGACCTGCCACCAGCGGTTGGGATACGGGAAGGTGGGTCCGCCTTCGAAGAGCATCGACGTGGCCCCGTTGATCATCGGGCCGTAGACCAGATACGAGTGGCCCGTGATCCAGCCTGGGTCGGCGGTGCACCACCAGCGGTCATCGTCGCGGATGTCGAAAACGTATTTCAGCGTGGAGTAGGTCCCCACCATGTAACCGCCGTGGGTGTGTAGGATGGCCTTGGGCTTGCCCGTCGAGCCAGAGGTGTAGAGAATGAAGAGCGGGTCTTCGGCGTCCATGACCTCGGTCGGGCATTTGCCGTTGGCGATGGGCAGCGCGCACATGTCGTGATACCAGTGGTCGCGGCCCGCCTCCATGTTGACAGGTTGCCCCGTGCGCTTGATCACAATGATGTTCTCCACGCTCGGGCAACGCTTGACGGCATCGTCGACCATGTTCTTGAGCTCGACGATCTTGCCGTTCTGGTAGGAGCCGTCGCAGGTGATGACCAGTTTCGACTGGCTGTCGTCGATGCGGCCCTGCAGCGAGTCGACGGAGAAGCCGCCGAACACCACCGAGTGAATCGCGCCGATCTTGGCGCAGGCCAGCATGGCAAAGACGATCTCAGGCACGCGCCCCATGTAAATGGTGACGCGGTCGCCTTTGTTCACGCCCATCGACTTGATGATGTTCGCCATGCGCGAAACCTCGCGGTTCATGGCGTAATAGGAAAAAGTACGTTCCAGCTTGCCATCTTCGCTCTCCCAGATCAGCGCCAGTTGGTTCTTGCGGTGGGTCTTGAGGTGGCGGTCGATGGCGTTGTGGACGATGTTGGTCTTGCCGCCCACGAACCATTTGAAGAAGGGCTTGTTCGAGTCGTCCAGCACCTGGTCCCATTTCTGGTACCATTCCAGTTCGCTGGCCTCGTCAGCCCAGAAGCCCTGCAGGTCCTTGTGGGCCTTTTCGGCCAGCGCGTCCCAATCCTTGAGGCGTGCCTGCGCGACGACTTCTTCCGATGGATAATAGACTTCACCTTCCATATATTCTCTCCTCCGAGATTATTTTTGTGCCTGGGAGGTCATGAATTCCCAGGTCAGGATGTGAGCGATCAGGATCAGGATGCACAGCAGGATGCCTTCCACCTGGAGCGGTTGCAATCCCAGCAGGGATGCCGTCGCGGGGAAGAGCGCGAACCACAAGACGAAGACATACAGAGTCGGGACGACCCAGCGGTTGCGGCTGAAAGATCCCTTCGGATTGGCCTTGGCCGTCTTGAAGATCAACTGGGTCGTGGAAATGATTCCCACCAGAGCAGCGACGATGAACACGAATTGCCAGACCAGACGGTTATCCCCGCCGACCTGGGCTCCCAGACTCATCAGCGCAGGAATCAAAAACGAAGCGTATACACCGCCCGCGAGGCGTCGCGTCGCTTCGTCTTTCAACCACTCGGTTTTGTCCTTGACCACCGACCACCACAAGCCCACCAGCGTAAAGCATGTGGCGGACGTCACGGCGTAGAACGTGTTGATATCCATCTGTCATCCTTTGGCGAGAAGGGTAGACCTATTTTACAGGAAAACTCCAAATTAAGAACACGATTTTTTGAAAGCCGTTGCTATTCCACCCAATCCAAAATTTTGTGCCACAATCCCGCCAGTGGCAGGAACCACGGACGGCCGTCGTACAATCCCAGCGGCGTACGGGGGAAGGTGAACGCCGCGAAGGGATGCTCCTTCAGCGTCCCGTTGAGCATGGCTTCCGCCACGTTCTTGCCGAGGTGCGTGCCCATCGCCACACCGTGGCCTGCATAGCCCAGCGAATACGTCATCCCGTCCAGTTCGCCGACGTGGGTCATCTGGTCGAAGGCGAAGTCCAGCGTGCCGCCCCAGGCGTAATCCACGCGCGCATCGCGCAGTTGCGGATACACGGTCACCATCTCACGGCGCAGGATTTCGGCGCTCTCGCGGGTGGTGTTCTCGTTCTCGGGGAAGAAGGCCGCCCGTCCGCCGAAGATCAGTCGGTTGTCCCACAGGCGGAAATAATTCAGGTAATGTTTGTAATCGAAGATCATGCGGTTCTTCGGGCTGATCTCGCGTGCCATTTCATCCGAGAGTCGCTCGGTGGCGATGATGAACGACCCAATTGGGATGATCCGCCGCTGGAGATTCTGGGTAACCCTGCCTGTATAGCCCGACGTGGCTACCAAGACGGATTTTGCGGACAATCTGCCGCGTTCCGTTTCGACGGTGAATCCGTTCGTTCCACGCTCCAGCCTGGTGACTCGCGCCCGCGCATGGAGCGACGCCCCAGCCCGTTCCGCTGCCCCCGCCAGCCCGACGACGAACTGCGCAGGGTTGACCCCCGCGCTGACTTCGTCCACCAGCGTGCCGTGGTACAGGTCCGAGCCGATCTCCGTGCACTGATCCTGTTTCGAGACGAGATGGACCTTGTGTCCGAATTCTTTGTCCATGAACTCGACCTCGGCTTGCAGCGCGTCGAAGTGTTTGGGCTTGTTGGCCGTCAGCAGGTGACCCGTGCGGGCGAAGCCACACTCGATGGCCTCATCCTTGACGATCTGCTCGACCGTGTCGATGGAGTCTAATGAAACTTGAAACAGGCGCTTTGCCGTTTCCCGCCCATAGCGCTGAATGATGGTCTGCATCGGCAGCTTGAGACCCGTCAGCACCATGCCGCCGTTGCGCGAGGACGCGCCCCAGCCGATGGTCTCGGCTTCCAGTACGGTCACTTTGGCGCCGTTCTGCGCCAGGGTCCGCGCGGCACTCAAGCCCGTGAACCCGCCGCCGATGATGGCTACGTCCACTTGGGCGGGCAGCGGAGCCAGGTCCGCATCGGTGGGCATCTGCGCTGTGGTATGCCAGAAGACCTGCTGGTTCATGCCAGGAGGTCTTCCCAGTTCAATTCCTCATAGGCCTTGGCCAGGCGGTGACCGTCGCGGACCACGTGATAGGTCAGGTTCGTGAAGACTGTTTCCGCCAATGTGCGGACGGGGGCCAGCGGCACCACGTCATCCTCGGTCCCGTGGACGACGACCGTCGGGACGGCGACCGTTCGACGGTCTGCGAGGGTGGCGAAAGGCGGCAACATCAGGGCGGGAGCCAGCAGCGCCAGCTTCCGCACCTGAGATTCATTCTCCAGGGTGAAGACCGCACCCATCAGTCCGCCAAAGGACGAGCCGATGATGGTCCAGCCGCTTTCATCGCCCAAGATGGGAGTCAACTGGGCCATGCGTTCTTCGAAGGAACCCGTGAAATCGGGCGTGAGCATACCAGGGAAGCGCTGCGCGAACTGTCGCGCTTTTCCGTTCTGGCTGGTGCTTTCGAGGCCGTGCAGGTAGATGATCTTTGCATGGTCAAGCATGATTCTTTTCCTCTTTCATGACCCTGGCCTGGATGGCGATGCCCACAACCGCCAGCACGATCAACGCGATGAAGCCCGCCATGCTCGGTATGCCCAGCGAGCGGACGATGATCAGGCCACCGCCGATGCTCGACAGGAGGATGATGGCCCAGTCGAACAGCCACGTCAGCAGGACGATGCCCAGTATGCCGCCGAGGAAGAAGGCGACCCAGGCCAGGATGCCCGAGTCCATGCCGACCAGGCTTGCCAGGCTGAGCAGGGCGGTGCCGCCCCCGATGAAGCCCGCCACGCCGACGGCCAGCGACTTGAAGAAGAGGGCCAGCGCGGCGAAGATTACGCCCAGCGCGAGGCCCACTACGAGAGCGGCCCACTCGGAGCCGTCCCACGAACGCAGGGCGAGCTGCGCGCCCGCCAGGAATCCCACGGCGGCCACGAATAACCAGAAGAGTTTGCGGCCCGCAAGGAGCAGGCCTGCGCCGATGATCAAGTTGACAACGGTCAGCATCTTATTCTCCTTTGTCAGGGACAGGTTTTCGGCGCAGCAGGTCGCGCAGGTCCGTTTGCAGTTCGGGCGGGAAGGAGGGCAGGATGCGGCGCATGGTGATGCGCGCCGATTCATTTTCAGGGTTGACGAGGATTTGTTGCAGGAAGAAGCTCGTCTCGGCAGGCGAGGCCTTGTACAGTGCGATCAGGAAGGCTTCCAGGTCCGACTGAATGGAGGCAGGCGATTCCTCAACGATGGGCTCGACCACATCCAGCACGGGGGGCAGGTTCTCGAACTCGGGATCGGAAATCATCGGGATGAGCGCCTGGAATCCGCTGGCCCAGGTGCGGGAGCGGGCGGGATGCAGCCACTCACGGATCAGCTCCAAAAATTGGATAGGCGTCTCCTTGCGCAGGCGGGTCAGGCTGGTCGTCAGCAGGGCGGAACGCACATTGGGGTCGCGCACCTGCGAGGTCCAGGCGGTGAGACGGGCCAGCAGACGATCCTCCTGCGGCGGGATGCGCCCCAGCAGGAAGGCGGCCAGCATCAACGTTTCGAGATGGCCCTCGTCCCAGAGCAGGTCCGCCAGATTGAGCGCCTCGGTAGGATTCTCGCTGGCGAGCGATCCCAACTCCATTTCAATCTGACGGATGACCACGGGCGGCGTGCGATAGGTGGGCAGGTTGGAGCCAGGCGCGATGTCCTCGACCGTGCGCAGGGTACGGTTGACGTAAAAGTCCAGCATCTCGTGCAGATGTTTGAGGAACTCGTCGGGTACGAAGAAGAAATCGGCCAGACGATTGGCTTGTTTGCGCAGGCGGGCGAGGTCAATGGCGGGCATGGGAATAGATTGGGGCGCGGCATGCCGCGCCCCAATGTGAAATCAATAGGCCTTGGCGAAGTAGACTTTGCGCTTCGAGGGCTTGCCGCACACGATGCAGGTGCCGCCGTGGTCGGGCTGTTCGAAGGGGATGTTGCGCGTGGTGGCCTTGGTATCTTCCTTGACCTTGGCTTCGCATTCCTTCGACTCGCACCAGTAGGACAGCGCCCAGCCATCCTGAACGACCTGCTTGAGTTCCTCGTAATCCTTGGGGTCGTGGATGTTGGCGTCGCGGTATTCGGTGGCGCGCTTGAGCAGTGAGGCCTGGATGTCGACCAGTAACTGGTTGATCGTGTCAACCAGTCCCGCCTGCTGGACGAAGGACTTGCCTTCCCTGCCAGGCTTGTCGCGACGGGCCAGGGCCACGGAGTTCTTCTCCACGTCCTTGGGGCCGATCTCGACGCGGACGGGGACGCCGCGCATCTCCCAATCGTTGAACTTGAAGCCGCTGCTGACGTTCTCGCGGTCATCCATCTTGATGCGGATGCCCGCAGCCTTGAGCTCCATGAAGACCCGATCCGCCACGGCCATGACCCTGGACTTCTCATCATCATTCTTGTAGATGGGCACGATCACAGCCTGGATGGGGGCGAGGCGGGGAGGCAGGACCAAGCCCTGGTCATCGCCGTGGGTCATGATGATGGCGCCAATCATACGGGTGGAGAGTCCCCAGGAAGTTGTCTCGCAGAATTGCAGGGTGTTGTTCTGGTCCACGAACTGGATTTCGAAGGCCTTGGCGAAGTTCTGTCCGAAGTAGTGCGAGGTGGCCGATTGCAGCGCGCGCTTGTCCTGCATCATGCCTTCGATGGAGGTGGTGATCTGCGCGCCCGCGAAACGCTCGGTCTCGCTCTTCTGGCCCTTGATGACAGGCAGGGCTGCTTCGTTGACGGCGAAGTCGGTGTAGGCATCAAGGATGCGGAACATTTCCTCTTTGGCTTCTTCGGCGGTGGCGTGAGCGGTGTGACCTTCCTGCCAGTAGAATTCAGCGGTGCGCAAGAAGAGTTTGGTGCGCAGTTCCCAGCGCAGCACCGAGCCCCATTGGTTGATCAGCACAGGCAGGTCGCGCCAGGATTTGATCCACTTGGAATACATGTAGCCGATGATGGTCTCGGAAGTGGGGCGCACGACCAGGGGTTCTTCCAGTTTTTCGCCGCCGCCGTGGGTGACCACCGCCAGCTCGGGCGAGAAGCCTTCGACGTGTTCCTTTTCCTTCTCGAAGAACGACATGGGGATCAGGGTGGGGAAGGCCGCGTTGACATGGCCCGTTTCCTTGAAGCGCTTGTCGAGCGCCGACATACAGTTTTCCCACAGCGCCCAGCCGTAGGGTTTGACCACCATGCAGCCGCGCACGGGAGCGTAGTCGGCCAGGTCGGCTTTCAGCACGAGCTGGTTGTACCATTCGGCGAAGTTCTCTGCACGGGTGGGGAGTTTTTCGTCAGCCATTTTGTCCTCTTTTTTGATACGTCATCGCAATGACGAGTTATAACATTTCCACAGCAGTCTCGATGTCGGGAGCGAAGCGTAGCAGCTCCTGTTGGGCGGGGGAGGTATAGGTCCCCAGTTTGGCGAAGACCTGATCGAAGACGGACTGCCAGCCGTCCCCGACCAGGATTAGCGGCCTCCGGTGCAGAGACTCGATGATCATCAGGTTCCACATCAGGGAGATTTCGGTCAGGGTGCCTGGACCTCCAGGCAGGGCGATGGCCGCATCGCAGCCCTCGATCAAGACCTGTAGCCGTTCGAATAATGTCTGCTTGCGTCGTTCTTCCTTGACCCAGCGGTTGACTCCGACCTTGCGCCACTCCTCGATGTCCGCGCAGGTCACGCCGATGACGTGTCCGCCTGCCTCGGCTGCCCCGCGGCTGACGGCTTCCATCGTGCCAATGTAGCCGCCCGTCAACACGGCGTGACCGCGCTCCGCCAGCAGACGTCCGAGAGTCTGGGCTTCCGTGTAGGCTGCTTCGCCTTCTTTGGGTTGAGAACCGCCGAATACTGTAACGTTCATAATTTTAGTCAATCATCCAATTATGGGTTCCGCTAATTTCCAGGGCAATAAGGCTTCAAAGTATATTCCTATTGCTCCATCCTGTTGAAAGATTTTTTGTGCTAGCGTTGTTGGTTTCACAAAAGTAATATGAGGTATACCTAATACTTGGTTCGTTAGAGCAGGGGCTTTTATAACCGAGCCCCACAGATAATATTCACCAGCATAATGCACAAATTTGCCATTTCTGTTGCCAAGGCTATAAACTTCTGCGTCTTTTCTGATATCTATTCCTGAATCTCTTATAAAGTTTAGGATTTCGGACGGAAGTGCTTCCTGTACCACTAAAGAAAAGTTTCTACAAGCCGAACATCCACATTTTTCGCAACCGCCTTTGTCGATCAAAGTGTAAGAAGATTGCGTTCGTTCTTTGTCAACTGTAACCTGCCAACCCATAATGGTTTGCAAAATCATGATCTTATTTGGCATCCCATGTACGGGCGTAATTGATTTCGATCTTCTTCAAGATGGCCTGTTCCAGGTCGATGTCGGTGACGGAGGCCAGTTGCAACAGGTAGAGCGCCACGTCCGCTAGTTCACCGCCGAGTTCGTTCTTGTCTTTGACCTCTTCGCCGAACTGGAAATGCTCCAGAATTTCGGCGGCTTCGATGGAGAGGGAGACCGCCAGGTTGCGCGGAGTCTGTGGACGCTTGCTGTCCGCATTGTACCAACCTTTGGAGGCGACCAACTCGTGCATTTTTTCGGTCAGTTGTTTGATGTCCATCTTTTCCTTCCTCTCCCTCTGGAGAGGGGTAGGGGTGAGGGCCTTTCCTAATTCCAACAAAAAACGGCTCGCCAGGTCTGGGAGCCGTTTGGGCACGCAAGCGCGAACCTTATCCAGACCGGGTAGGTTGATTCACAGGGGACGGGACCGGGTTCAAGTGAAACATGCGTCCATTATACCCACGAATCAAAAATTGAGAAGAAAATTGTCGGAGAGATTTGTCAAGCGGGTGGAGTAAAATTGTCAGAGAGGTACCCATGCCACCGCTGTTGCAGTTCATCGTTCGCAGATTGTTTTACGCACTCGTCTCGCTGGTTGTCATCACCATGGTGTTGTATGCAGGCGTGATGTTGACCCCGCCCGAGGCGCGCGCGCGCTTGTACCTCCCACCGGGCAAAGGCGGGGAGCGCGCCACTGAGGAATTTATCAACGTCCTCATCAAAAAATATCACCTGAATGACTCCTACCTGGTTCAATATGGATATTGGGCGAAGGAACTGTTGACGGGTTCGTGGGGCTATAGTCCCACCCTGCGTGCAGATGTGCTGGACTCTCTGCTGTATCGCACGCCCGCCACCCTGGAACTGGCTTTTTATTCGCTGCTCCTGTTGATTCCGTTGGGGTTGATTAACGGCCTGGCAGCGGGCTGGCGGGCTGGCGGCTTGTCTGACGGGATCTTCCGCTCGCTGGCTTTCCTGGGGACCTCGACTCCGCCCTTCATCCTTTCGATGGTGCTGCTCTCCTTTTTCTATGTGAAACTGGGTTTGCTGGAGCCTGGCCGCCTGGACGTGACCACCGAAATACAGTTGTCCCGCTCGGGCTTTGTGGAATATACGAGGGCGTTGACCCTCGATTGCCTGCTCAACGGCCGCTTCGACGTGTTCCTGGTGGCCTTGAAACATTTGGTCATGCCGGTTGTGACACTCTCCCTCTATCATTGGGCCACGTTGGGCCGCATCACGCGCGCCACGGTCATGACCGAGCGTAACAAGGAGTACATCACAGCGGCGCGGGCGCGCGGCGTAAATGAAACCCGTCTGGTATGGCGGCATGCCCTGCGCGCCATCCTTGCTCCCTCGCTGACGGCCATCGCCCTTTCCGCCGCCAGCGTTGTGACGGGCCTCTTTGTGGTCGAGATCATCTTCGGCCTGACGGGTGTTTCTGAGGTAATTGTCGTCTCGATGCGTAGTTATCCAGACGCCCCCGCCGCCCTGGGATTCGCGGTGTACAGCGTGCTGATGGTGCTCGGCCTGATGTTCATCCTGGACGTGGTGCAGGCGATCCTCGACCCGCGTGTACGGGAGGAGGTTTTGAAGTCATGAGAGCGCTGCGCTTCTTCCTCTCCCGCTGGCAGAACTGGCTGGGGATGTTCATCGTCCTGGCCTTCACCGTGACCGCTCTGTCGGCCCCGTTGCTTTCCCCGTCCAACGCGACGACCCAGGGCCCGTTCATGAAGGTGGGACGCCAATCCGACAAGAAGCCACATCCGCCGACCGAAACCTCGCCGTTGGGCACTCTGCCTGGCCAACTCGACGTGTATCACGCGCTGATATGGGGCGCGCGCGAAGCCATGCAATTCGGCCTGCTGGTGGCCCTGGGTGCCTTTATTTTTGGGTCGATATTTGGCGCAGTCGCTGGCTATTCGGGCGGACTGGTCAACGGCCTGATGATGCGAATCGCGGACGCATTCCTAACCTTTCCTGTGCTGGCGGGGGTGGTCTTCCTCCAGCAGATTGTGGCCATGACCATCGAATCCATGGGCGGAATCTATTGGTTCAACAACGATTATCTCGGTCAGGTGATTGATTTCCAGTTTACGCCGCCGCCCTTTGCCGTCTTCCTCATGAAGGTCGACCCGATCCTGATCTGCCTGATCCTCTTCTCGTGGATGCCGATTGCGCGGTTGGTTAACACGATGGTCATCACGCTCAAGAACACCGAGTTCATCCAGGCGGCGCGCGCCCTGGGCGGGAATCCCTGGTGGGTGGTGCGTCGCCACATCCTGCCGAATGCGGTCGGTCCCGCCATTGTGTTGGCTGCGCGTGACGTGGGCAGCGCGGTCGTCCTGCAAGCCACCATCACCTTTGTGGGGCTGGGCGGGCAGTCAGCCTGGGGCATGATGCTTTCGATGGGACGCAACTGGGTCATTGGTCCGGGCGGTGACTTGTTCGACACGTGGTGGGTCTTCATGCCCTCCACCCTGGCGCTGATCCTTTTTGGTGTGGGCTGGAATCTCCTGGGCGACGGCCTGGCCGAAGCGTTGGAGCCGCAGGCCTCTCGCAGTAATGGTTCGTTCTTGAAGATGAAGCGCAAGAAAAAAGAAGAACCCATCGAGTTTATTCCCGTCCGCCCTCGGCCTCAGGTCGGTGTTTCGCACAAGGTTGCAGCGGATATCGCGCCCGAGGTGGATCCGCTCCTGCATGTAGCGCGCGAGGCCTTGAATCAACGTGATTTCGAGAAAGCTCTCAATGCCTATGCCTATTTGGTTGCACGCGGCAGGCATATCGAAGAGGTTGTGGATGACCTGGTCAAAGGGACGCTGAGGAGTCCGCGTAATCCCGCGATGTGGAAATTGTTGGGCGATGCGTTCGACCGCGCAGGTCGTCATGAGGATGCTGCGCGTGCGTACGACCGATATATTCATTTGAGTT
>CALFXA010000020.1 GCA_937928015.1 uncultured Anaerolineales bacterium
CCCGTCAGGATGCCGGGCAGGGCCTGTGGTAGGACGATACGCTGAATCCCCTGCCAGCGCGTGCCGCCCAGCGAAACGCTGACGGTGCGGAATGGCTGCGGCACGGCGCGCAACGCTTCCTCAGCGGTACTGATGATGACCGGCAGGGTCATAATCGAAAGCGTCAACGAAGCGGCCAGGATGCTGGTGCCAAATTTCAGGAACAGCACGAACAGGCCGAGGCCGAACAGTCCATACACCACCGAGGGGATGCCCGCCAGGTTAATGATAGCAATGCGAATCAGGCGGGTGAGCGCGTTGTCCGCCGCATACTCGGACAGGTAGATCGCGGCGGCGATTCCCAGCGGCACCGAAAAGACCGCTGTGCCAATCGTCAGGTAGAACGTCCCGACAATGGCGGGCAGGATTCCGCCCGCACGCATCCCGTCGCGGGGGAAACCCGAGAGAAATTCCCATGAGACGGCAGGCATACCCTGGACGAGGATGTAGATCACCACGGCCACGATGGGCACCACGGTGACCACGGCCATCAGCGTCAGGAAGCTGAAGCCAAGTCGTTCCGTTACGTGACGGTTGAGGCGCAGACGTCGCATCATGAGAGCACCCGCTCCGCACGCTGCTTGGAACGGAACACAACCGACGAGGCGGCCACGTTCACGATCAGCGAGATGATGAACAGCACCATGCCGATGAAGAACAACGTGTGATAGTGGACACTGCCATTAGCCACCTCTCCCATTTCCGCGGCAATGGTGGCGGTCATCGTGCGGACGGGTGAGAACATGCTGGCGGGCGTGATGGCCAGCACAGGCGCGTTTCCCGTCACCATCATGACGGTCATGGTTTCACCAATAGCACGGCCGATACCAAGCATGATCGCCGTCAGCACACCCGATTTGGCGGCGGGCAGCGTCACGCGCCAGATAGTCTGCCAGCGGGTGGCGCCCAACGCCCAGGCTCCCTCGCGATACGAGCGCGGGACCGAGTCGAGCGCGTCTTCGGCGATGGAGACTACCGTCGGGACGGCGATCCCGCCCAGGAGCAGGGAACCGGCAAAGGCGGTCAGACCCGTCGGCAGGTCCAGGAAGGTGCGCAGGAACGGAGAAACGATCAGAATGCCGAGAAATCCCAACACCACAGAGGGCAGCCCGCCGAGCAGTTCCACCAGCGGCTTGAGAATCTCGCGCATCCAACGCGGAGCGATCTCAGAGATATAGACCGCGGTGCCGATGCCGAACGGGACGGCCACCAACGTCGCGCCGAGCGTGACGATGATCGACCCCGTGATAAGCGGCAGGATGCCGAAGTAATTCTCGATTGGGTACCAGCGCAGACTGAACAGCGTGGAGAACGGAACCTCGCCAAGAGTGGGCAGGCCTTCGCGTAGAAGGAAGAAAAAGATGAGGGCAACGAAGACGATGGCCGAATAGCCCGAAGCTCGCACCAGGCGGGTGATGACATATTCTCGCCAGTTAAGGGTCTTTTCCATAATCCTCTTATCAAAACAACATCGCGCCGCCTTTTCTGGCGGCGCAAGTAGAAATTATTGAATCGGCACGAAACCGAGTTTGGTCACGATGGTCTGCGCGGCAGGCGAGAGAATCCAATCGAGATAGGCTTTGACCGCGCCCGTGGGCTGACCTGCCGTGTACATGTACAGGTCACGCGCAATGGGATAGGTCCCGTTATTGACCGTGTCCGCCGAAGGCAGGACGTACGCGCCGCCCTGTTCCTTCGCGATGGCGATCATCTTCAAATCCTTCGGTACGTAACCCAGGCCGTCGTAGCCGATGGCATTCGGGTTCTGGCGCACTTCGTAGATGATGCCCTCTGAAGATGGCAGGAGTAATGTGTCCATCGAGAAAAGGGTCTTGTTTTCCTTGTCACCCAGGCGCAGGACGGTTTCGAGGAAGTAGACATGCGTGCCAGAATTGGTCTCACGCGATAACCGCACGATGGGCCGATCCTCGCCGCCGACCTCCTTCCAGTTACTGATCTTGCCACTGTAGATGTCGGAGATCTGCTGGAGGGTCAGCTCGGAAACGGGATTCTCGGGGTTGACGATGACCGCAATGGCGTCGCGCGCGATGACAAACTCGACAGGCTCGATACCCTTGGCCTCAGCCTCGGTCACCTCTTCGGGCTTGATCTGACGGGACGCGTTGGCAATGTCCACGGTGCCGTTGACCAGCGCCGCGATGCCTGTGCCCGAGCCGCCGCCCGTCACCGAAATACGCACATCCGCGTGATCGGCTTGATATTGCTCGGCCCAGGCCAACGCCAGGTTGACGATGGTATCAGAGCCTTTGTTCTCGATATATGCGGTTGTCGTTTGAGAGGAGGTTTGGGAGGGATTATTCGAAACACAGGAAACGCCAACCAGGGCCAGAATGATCACAAGTCCAATAAGGCGGGGCAGCGATTTCATCAGGCCGATTATATCGCAATGATGATAGAATCCACCGCATGACCGCCTCCGCATTCTCCGTCCAAACCCTGAATTTCTACTACGGCCCATCGCGTGCGCTGTCGAACATCAATCTGGAGATCGAGCCGCGCAAGGTGACCGCGCTGATCGGGCCCTCGGGCTGCGGCAAGTCCACATTCCTGCGCTGCCTCAACCGCATGAATGACACTATCGCAGGGACGCGCGTGGAAGGCAAGATCCTGCTCGACGGCGCGGACATCTACGGCGCGGGCCTGGACGTGGTGACCCTGCGCCAGCGTGTGGGCATGGTCTTCCAGAAGCCCAATCCATTCCCGCAATCCATTTATGACAACGTGGCCTTTGGTCCGCGTGTGATGGGGGCGGACCTTACCAAGCGGCAACTGGACGAGGTCATTGAGCGCAGCCTGACTCAGGCGGCGTTGTGGAATGAGGTGAAGGACATCCTGCACGAGAACGCGCTCAGCCTCTCGCTTGGGCAGCAGCAGCGTCTATGCATCGCACGCGTGGTAGCCGTCCAGCCCGAGGTGATTCTGATGGACGAGTCCACCTCGGCGCTGGATCCAATCGCCACCCTGCGCGTGGAAGAGTTGATCGCGGAGTTGAAGGAGAAGTACACCATCGTCATCGTGACGCACAACATGCAACAGGCCGCACGCGTCTCGGACTATACAGGCCTGTTCTGGCTGGGCGAACTGGTGGAGTTCTCCCCCACCAACGAGATGTTCACCCGCCCCAAACAGGAATTGACCGAAGCCTATATCACGGGCAGGATGGGATAGAAGAGGCAGGCCTGAATCGAAGGGGAGTAAAGTCAATCGGCAATTTAAAAACGGAACAGCCATAAACCTGCTCCATTTAGATTTTGGAGTGAGCTAGTTCAGTTCCTACGAGAACTTGCATAAAAACGCACTGTCTTCATCACACCCATTGCAACCAACTACATATATCTTGGTATCTCTCGAAATACAAAGAACTAACATTATACTGACTTTGTGATTTCGGGTTATTTTTTGGCAATCGATGCTTTAGGAGACATTAATAATTTCGTGGTCCTTTTTCGTTTTCGTGGGTAATAAAGCACGCGAACGTACTGCCTATTTCTGTCAGGAAAACTATTGGATGTTTTATTGTCATCGGTGCGATAACTACGATTAACAATATTAGGTTTTATCACCGTAAAAAAAACGCTGACTGTTAATCCTGCCAAAGTGAGAAGAGTGGAAACCATTACGCCTGCGATACTTTTTACAAAATCATTAATATTATCGATTTTTTGTTGAGTTAATTCTGATTCTTTCTGAGAATTTATTTGAATATTATCAATATCTCTTCTCAAAAGAATTATAGAATATGCTTCTTCAGGGCTATCAGCAATTGTCTGCTCAAGTGCAGTCAATCTAACATTTAATCCTTGAATATCTGTAAGCAAAGAATCTATTTCGCCTTTGTCAGTCAATGTGCTGATTTTATTATCCAAATTGATTACTTCTTGATGCAGAAAGGCGATTTCCTTAGACACATCACCAAAAGTCGGGGTAACCCTGGAAGGTAAAGGGGTTATTAGTGTAGGAGTTTCTGATAGCAGCGGATAAGTTGCTACTAACGACGTAGTAGTACTAATAAGTTCGACTTTGTGAATAAACTCAAAAAGGGTTCCAACAACAATTCCAATTATTCCAACTAACAATAATATAATGAAATTTTTCGTATCAAATCTTGTTGTCCTTCCCACCATCGCAAATGCCTTTTTTCGGTATTGATCGCAAGGAATTTTGAATTGCCCAAATAGCTTTGAAAAATTAATAAACATTGTTACACATCTCCCATCTCTCTACAATCCTACAAATGCTGCAGAATAATTGTTTTGCATGTCAATAATTCCTCATCGGAAAATATTATCTGATTGTTATTATTACCCCATCTTCCCTACATACAGAGGTATAGCAAACATAAACTGATACAGAGTAGATACCTTTACCAGTAAAAGTATAGGCAAATGTGCTCTGACCTTGAAACGGAGCAAGCACTTGCACTTCATTACGATAAACTGCCCACGTAAATATGCAGAGGCCCGACTGTTTGCACCGTAAAAAATTCCCGTCTGACAAAGTCGCAAATGAGTCTTCTGCACTAAAATGAACCGCAAGTGGCATATTACCTTCCGTTGCCGAGGAAGTTAAGATAGTAACAAGTTCAGTGGCCATAGGCGTATAAACTGGTGTTACTAATGCAGGGGTAGTTATTTCTTGAAGCGGCCTTTGTGTAAGGGTAGATTTAGGAAAGGGATTATCACTTGTATAAGACGGAGTGAAAGTGGCTACAACGATATATTCTTCGTGTATATCAGATGTAGCAGTTGACACTTTTGCAAGATAGCTAGTTAAAGGTTGAAATGATAAAATTGTGCTAATAATAGCTATAATACAAGTAAGCATAGCTACAACTATTGCGCTGTATTGAGTAAATGATGCTATTTTGTATTGAACGTCCTTTGTATAGTTATTAATAGGGGCAATATAAGTCTTACGACGAACAAGCCGCCTAGTTTTTTGTGGTATGGGCATAAAAACTCCTATATAGCAATAACAAATTAATTTTATATCGAAGGAGAGTAAAGTCAATCGGCAATTTTGAAAACGGAGCAGACTACCGCCTGCTCCGTTTGGATTTCGGGGTGGGACGAGGCTTGGGAGTGTTTACGTGCGGCGGACTCCAGCGCGAGGCGAGAGCCACGGCCTCTTCCAGGGTCATGCGGTCACCCTCGGCCTGCCAGGCCCCGGTCCCCTGTCCCTGCAGGGCGCGGCCCAGGCGCTCGAAGGAGCGCGAGTCTGGGCTGGCCTCGGCGTACCTCTCGCGGACGCGGGACTCAAGGAAACCGTACAGCCGCGCCACAGGTTCGAGTTTTCCTTCAGACAGTTTGATCTCCGCCAGGGCGGTCAGGCAATTGAGGACCCCCCTCCCGCCATCGAGATTGGCTGTCAGGCTTTCCAGTGCAAGGGCATGCGCCCGCGTCGGAAACCCCTGGTGAAGCAGGGCATAGGCCAACATCCGCTTGGGGTACGCTTGCTGAGTCTCATCCCCGACAGATTGGAAAACAGATATAGATTCGGCCGCGTAATTTCCCGAAGCGGGATAGTCTTCAAACATGTTCGTTATCATACAAAGGTTCACAAGGGCCACGCCGATATTGGGACGATCGTTGTTGGCACGCGCCAGATCCAGGACGCGTTTGAAGGCTTCCAGCGCTTCCTCCAACCTGCCATCGAACCGCAAATGACCAGCACGCACTCGCAAGGCATCCCCCAAACCCACACTATCCCCGATCCTTGAGGCAATCTCAAGGGCCTCGTCCAGAAGAGGAACGGATTTTTCACGGCAGTTCTGGTGATAAAAATTATTCCCGAGGCTGGTCAGGCTGTGATTCAATTCGGGCAACAGATTCAACTCGCGGTAGATTTCCACACATTCGGTCAAAGACTTCTCGGCCGGGGCGAACCGACTCATGTCACGGTCCATGTCGCCCAGCATGTGCAGGGAGGTGGCAAGCAGGCGTTTGTCGCCCAGTTCGCGGGCAATCCCCTCGGCCTGACGACAATAATCGTAAGCCAAACTGTCGTACCCGATCCGCAATCCCAGCGAGGCCGTGCGAAGAAGCAACCTGGCCTTCAATGCGGGATTAGCAGCCCCGCGCAGGAAGGTTTGAGCGCGGTCGTATTCGTCGCGGATCAGCCCATGTTCGAGGAAGATCAAATTGGCGGGAATCGAAAGCCGCAGGCCGTCTTCGAGCGCCTCGGGATGATGCAACGCCCATTCCAATGCGGCGCGGACATTGTTAAGTTCCACCCCTGTTTTCTCCTGGAAGGAAGCGGGCGGCATCACGGTGAATTGGGCTTCGAGCGCCTCGGCCCACTCAGCGAAGTATCGTAGATGACGGGCGCTTCGCTCTTCCAAATCGCCGCTCTCGACCAATTTCTCGTGGGCAAACCTGGCAATGGTATCAAGGAAACGGTAACGTGTCCCCTCGGCCACCACCAACGAACGGTCGACCAACTGCATGAGCATGCCCATCATCTCTTGCGGGCAGACTATCTCGTCGCAGCAGACCGCTTCGGCCGCCTCCACCGTCCAGCCGCCTGCAAAGACCGAGAGCCGCGCAAACAGCGCGCGCTCCTTATCGCTCAGCAGGTTGTAGCTCCAGGCGATGGCCGACCACAACGTGCGCCGCCATTCGGGGATATCGCGTCCCGTGTTGGCCAGCCATTGGAAGCGGCGGTCGAATTGCGCGAGCATGTCGGCGGGCGAAAAACTGCGGACACGGGCCGCGGCCAGTTCGATTGCCAGCGGCAACCCATCCAGACGGCGACAGATCTCGGCCACGCGCGCCGCATCCACCTCGTTGAGTTCAAAGTCAGGCTTGGCGGCGCGCGCCCGCTGCACGAATAACTGCACCGAAGGGAAGTCCAGCACCGAGGAGGAGGCATCAGGCACCGGCAGCGGGTCCAACGGGAATTCCTGCTCACCCCGCAGGCGCAATGCCTCACGGCTGGTGGTCAGGATCTTCACCCCGGGCGCGGCACCCAACAGCGGAGTCAACTGCGGCGCCGCCTCCAGCACCTGCTCGAAGTTATCCATCACAATCAACATCTCGCGCCCGTGCAGCGCCGACTGCACACTGGCCGCCACAGAAGTCTCATACGTCTCCTGGGCGCCCAGCGCGGCGGCCAGTTCGGGCATCACCTGCGCGGGGTCGAGGATCGGCATCAGGTCCACAAAGACGACTCCGTCGGCGAAATGCGAAGCGAGTTGCTCTGCCAGGTGCAACGACAGGCGCGTCTTTCCCACGCCCGGCGGACCGATCAACGTCACCAGGCGTACATCGGCGCTGGTGAGGATTTGAAACAGGGTCGCCGATTCGGATTCGCGCCCCAGGAACGGGGTCAGGCTGACGGGCAGATTCGCGCCCGGGCGCGGATGTCCGGTGGATTCCGCTTTCAGGTCGGAGTCCTCGTGCGGGCCTTCCACCGCCAATTCGAGCAGGCGCGCGGCCCAGGTGGGATCATTCTCGATCCGCAGAGCGGGAATGAAACGCGTACGCAGGATGAGCGTATCGGGCGTGCGCACGTTCTTTTCGAGGCGGCTCATGTAACTGTAGTGATAGCCCACCTGCTGGGCCAGCGCTCGCTGCGACAAGCTGGCGCGCTCACGCAGGTAACGCAGCAATTCCCCAAAGGTCTGAAAAGTGGCAGGGTCGAGGGAGGCACGGCGTTTGACCATAAAGTAATTCTACCGCAAGGAAAGAGTCAACGAAATGTCAACGGAGTCAACAAAAACATCGGTATATTCGGCCTGTTGCCCTTCAATTAATCAGAGGAGAAAAAATGAAATTTAAATATATGCATCTTTTTGCGCTGGCAGCCATACTGACCAGCCTGTTTTCTTTCACACCCGCTCATGCGAATGGCGTCATCCACGTGAACACGGCCACCGATGATAATATCGACAACGCCTTGTGTTCGCTGCGCGAGGCGATTGTCGCCGCGAACACGAATGCCATCTATCAGGGCTGCCCCGCCGGCTCTGACGCAGACACCATTCAGTTCAATGGAAATTACACCATTACATTGGCAAACCAGCTTCCATCCGTCACATCGATCATCACCATCGAGGGTAACGGCGCTGCCAACACCATCATCCAGGCCAATGTCGATCCGGGCGTGGCTTCGTACCGGGTCATGTGGGTCAGCAACTCTGGGGCCTTGGCTTTGCAGGGTGTAACCGTGAAAAACGGAAATTGCATGGGCGCGTGCGCTGGCGGCGGCGGTATCTTCAATGCAGGGAAGCTTAACATTCTCAATAGCGTACTGGCGGCCAATTCCACTTCCACCGATGGCGGCGCGATTTTCAATTCATTGAACAGCAATCTTGTCATGGCAGATTCCCAGGTAAATTCAAATAGTGCCGGGGGCAATGGCGGCGCCATTGCCGGCATCACGAACAGCCAGATCAATATCGAACGCAGCGTTCTCTCCGTCAACTCTGCTGCCAACGGCGGGGCAATATACGTCGATGGCGCGCAGTATATTAGTCTGGCTTACAGCACCCTACATGGGAATACCGCTCAAACAAGCGGCGGTGGAGTCATGCAGTGGGGCGGAACAACTTCCCCGTCGGTTTTTGAGAACAACACATTTTCCAGTAACCAGGCCAACACCGGGTACGGCGGCGCTGTTTACAACACCGGCAAACTGAATATCAGAAATAACACTTTCTTCGACAACCAAGCCCTATTGTACGGTGGGGGAATTTTGAACGCGGCCACCGGCACCGAGTACTTGAACGTCACACAAAATACCTTCTCTGCGAATTACGCGAACGAAGGTGGCGGGTTGTTTAACGTCACAGGGGGTGCTATCAACCTATTCAAAAACAACATTCTCTCTGATGGCGTCCTCATAACCGATTGCTACAACGACGGTGGGACCATCGATAATACAGGTACCAACCTGATTGAGACCAATGGGAGCGGCGCAAACGCATGTGCAGGCACTACCATCAGCGTCGACCCCAAACTTGGGCCCTTAATGAATCATGGCGGATATACGCAAACCATGGCGTTGTTGTCAGGTTCTCCTGCCATTGATACCACGCCCGGTTGCTTCGCACCGTCAAATGACCAACGCGGCATTGATCGCCCGCAGTCCACAGGCTGCGACTTCGGCGCGTACGAAAAGAATCTCAGTTTTGCCGACGTGCCCTTCGACTATTGGGCCTGGCAATACATCGAGAGCATTTCCTACACAGGCATCACCGGCGGATGTGGCAACGGAAACTACTGCCCGTCTGTCACCGTCACCCGTGACCAGATGGCTGTCTTCCTCCTGCGTGGTATCCACGGCTCCGCCTACACGCCTCCCGCCGCCAGCGGTGCCGTCTTCGCGGACGTCCCCGCCAATCATTGGGCCGCCGCCTGGATCGAGCAACTGGCTGCTGAGGGCATCACCGGCGGCTGTGGCAACGGCAACTACTGCCCCTCCGCACCCGTCTCCCGCGACCAGATGGCCGTCTTCCTCCTGCGCTCTGAGCACGGTTCATCCTATACACCGCCCACCGCCACGGGCGCCGTCTTTGGCGACATCCCCTCCAATTTCTGGGCGGCGGCCTGGGTCGAGCAACTGTCAGCGGAAGGCATCACCGGCGGCTGCGGTGGCGGGAATTACTGTCCCTCCACCCCCGTCTCCCGCGACCAGATGGCCGTCTTCCTCCAACGCACCTTCAACCTGGTCTTCCCGTGAATTATCTACACAGAAATGCACCCGCTCCTTGCAATGGTTACATTTTTGTGCTACTCTAGGCCGCATTGCTGAACAAGATAAAACAGGTAGGTAAAATCCATTTCAAAGTGTTACAAAAACACGCAGAAACAGGAACAGCAAATCAACAGGTATAGCTCATCCACCAACTTTACGAGGAGAAAAATGAAAAACAAAGCCCTTCACTTATTCGTTTTATTGACCCTGCTGGTCGGTCTGCTGGCGGTGACTCCCGCCGCACCCGCGCAGGCGGCAAAGATAAATAGGGGAATTTCCCCCGAGGCCCTGCTCAACCCGGATGGCTCTCTGAACACCCATAGGGGTGTCTCGGGCGCAATGGACTTATCCGGCTGGGATGTTCAACTGGACATTCAACGTGGACCGGTCTTGGCCCCAATTGCAGATTTGGACCAGTGGGCCGCATTAAGCGCGGGCGGCGGCGCGTTCAAAGACAGCATCAACGCTGTCGCCGTCAACGGCAGCGACATCTACGTGGGCGGCAACTTTCAAAACGCGGGCGGCAATCCCGAAGCAGATTACATTGCCAAATGGAACGGGTCGGCCTGGGTTCCACTTGGAAATGGCGGCGCTGGGGTATCCGCATTGAGTGCTTCGGTCAGCGATATGTTGTTCGTCGGCAGTGATCTATATGTTACCGGTAGTTTCAACACACTGAACCCCGGTGGGTCGGTAATTCCGAATGCGAATTTCCTGGCCAAATGGGATGGCTCAACCTGGTCTGCAGTCTCGGGCCTGTCGACCGATTTGAATGATTGGGGGAATACATTAGAGTATGACCCCGCCTCGAACTCCCTTTATATCGGAGGGCGGTACACCGATGTCAACGGCATTCCGGAAGCGGACAGGATCGCCAAGGTCGCCCTGGGAACCGGCGTATGGTCGGCCTTGGGCGGTGATGGCGCAGGTAGCGGCTCCCTGGGTGGCATGGTCACCTCCATTGCCTTGAATACAAGTGGT
Source organism: uncultured Anaerolineales bacterium (assembly GCA_937928015.1). GTDB lineage: Bacteria > Chloroflexota > Anaerolineae > Anaerolineales > Villigracilaceae > JACPVF01. The sequence continues at coordinate 10,738 of CALFXA010000020.1, forward strand.
CAGGTCTTTGTCGGTGGATTCTTCACAAACGTTAATAACGGAGGGGTTGTCATCCCGGAAGCCGACTATATCGCCAAGTGGGATGGTGCAAATTGGTCGGCGCTGGGCAGCAATGGCTCCGGGAATGGCGCTTTGAATTCAGTCGTGGGGGCCATCGAAATTGACGGTTCGAACAACCTGTATGCAGGCGGCAGTTTTTATGACGCAGCCGGCGTCAGCGCTGCGGACTACATCGCCAAATGGGACGGAAGCGCCTGGTCGGCCCTGGGTAATAATGGTGCTGGGGAGGGCGCCCTGCTCTCGACCGGCGGCGGGACGATCATTCAAAGGATCATTCTTGCAGGTTCAGATATTTACGTAAGCGGTTACTTTGTCGGGGCTAGCGTCCTGACTGCCGATTATGTCGCCAAGTTCGACACTACCAACAGCACCTGGAGCGGCCTCGGCAGCAATGGCAGCGGGAATGGGTCCCTGAATTATGGCGTTGCCGGAATGGCGTATTCAGGCGGCAAATTGTACGTTGGCGGCTATTTCGGAAATGTCAACGACAACGGGACGGTGCTGCCGGCCGCCGACTACTTTGCCATCTGGAATGGAACGCATTGGTCCACATTGGGGGCACCCAACGGCGACTTTAATTCGAACGTAAACGCGATTGCCAAAGTCGGCACCGATGTGTATGTCGGCGGAAATTTCCGAGACCTGGGTGGTGACTCGCGTATCGACTATCTGGCACGCTGGGATGGCAGCCAATGGCATCCGGTGGGGAATCAGAATCAAATTTATGGGGCATTGAATGACACGGTGTATGCCCTGGCAACCGATGGCGTCAATTTATATGTCGGTGGTTCGTTTACCTATGCCTACAACAATGGCGTCTGGCTCCCCACTGCTGATTATGTGGCCCGTTGGGACGGAACGACCTGGTACGCCATGCAGACCAACGGTGCTGGACAGGGTTCCCTCAACGGTACGGTGTATGCCCTGGCTGTCAGCGGGTCGAATGTCTACGCAGGTGGAAGCTTCACAAACGTTAATAATAACGGCGTAGTCATCCCAGAAGCCGATTACCTGGCGGTCTTCAATGGCACGGATTGGGCCAGCGTGGGAAGCGGCGGCGCGGGCGTGGGTTCCTTGAATGGACAGGTCAGAGCCCTATTACTGGACGGCAGCAATCTGTACGTCGGCGGTACGTTCACCAATGTCAACAATGCAGGTACGGTCATTGCCGAAGCAGACTATATCGCCAAATGGGACGGCGCCAACTGGTCGGCCCTTGGAAATATGGCTGCCCTCAGCAATACCGTCTATTCCCTGGCCAAGAACGGCAATGACCTGTATGTCGGCGGAATATTCAATGTAATCGGAATACCGGGAGCAGATCGCATTGCCAAATTCGATACTCAGGCCGCCACCTGGTCGGCAGTGGGTGGCGCCAGTGTGTTCAACAGTTCAGTCAACAGCCTGGTCTGGTACGGAGGCAACCTGTACGCAGGCGGAAATTTCAGCAACGCGGCTGGCATCCCCGAAGCCGATTACGCAGCCAAATTCGACGGCACGAATTGGTCGGCACTGGGCGGCAACGGCGGGGGCAATGGTTCCCTCAACCGGGTTGTTTCAGCTCTGGCAGTCGTGGATCAAGACCTTTTGGTCGGAGGTGACTTTACAGATGTCAATAATCAGGGAAGCGTGATCCCAGGAGCAGATTACCTGGCAGCGTACGGTCTGGCCTCCATCCCGCCCTCGGTGCAGTCAATCGTCCGCACAGACCCCAACCCCACCAATGCCGCCAGCGTGGCTTTTACCGTCACCTTCTCGGAAGCTGTGAGCGGCGTCACCCTGGATGATTTCACCCTGACCCCCAGCGGGATCGGCGATGCGGGCATCGACACGCTGAACGGTTCTGGCGCCGTCTACACGGTGACCGTCAACACTGGCACAACGAATGGAACCCTGCGCCTCGACCTGATCGATAACGACTCGATTCTGGATCTGACTGCCCTGCCGCTGGGCGGCGCAGGCACCGGGAATGGCGATTTCACCACGGGTGAAATCTACAACGTCTACAAAACCACCACCTTTGTCGACGTGCCCCTGAATCACTGGGCCTGGAAGTACATCGAGAGCATCTACAATGCGGGCATCACCGGCGGATGCTCGGCCTCTCCGATGAACTACTGCCCGTCTGTCACCGTCACTCGTGACCAGATGGCCGTCTTCCTCCTGCGCGGTATCCACGGCTCGGCCTACACACCTCCCACCGCCAGCGGCGCCGTCTTTGGCGACGTCCCCGCCAATCATTGGGCCGCCGCCTGGATCGAGCAACTGGCTGCCGAGGGCATCACCGGCGGATGTGGCAACGGCAACTACTGTCCCTCCACACCTGTCACCCGCGACCAGATGGCCGTCTTCCTCCTGCGCTCTGAGCACGGTTCATCCTATACACCGCCCACCGCCACGGGCGCCGTCTTTGGCGACATCCCCTCCAATTTCTGGGCGGCGGCCTGGGTCGAGCAACTGTCAGCGGAAGGCATCACCGGCGGCTGCGGTGGCGGGAATTACTGTCCCTCCACCCCCGTCTCCCGCGACCAGATGGCCGTCTTCCTCCAACGCACCTTCAACCTGCCCCTGCCGTAAATCGTCAGCCTGGAAATGCAATCGCTCCCTGCAGTGGTTGCATTTCCAGGCGGCTCCAATCCATGCCGACGAGGAACAGGACAAAACGTGTTAGGTAACACATCCACTCCCCAAGTGCTGCAAAAAATACAGAGCATAGGGAAGTTCAGTCCCAAATTACAAGGTAAAAAAATGAAAACCAAAGTCCTTCACTTATTCGTTTTATTGACCCTGCTGGTCGGTCTACTGGCGGTGACTCCCGCCACACCCGCACATGCGGCCCCGTTGACCGTAGACACGTTGATCGACGAAGACGACGGCTCCTGCATCGACGGGGACTGCTCCCTGCGTGACGCAGTGGCCACAGCCGCAAATGGCGACACCATCACCTTCAGCGTCAACGGCACGCTGACCCTCGCACTGGACGAGATCGTCATCAACAAAGACCTGACCATCAGCGGTCCAGGGATTTCGAAGCTGACAATTGATGCGCACCAGGCCTCGCGCCATTTCAATATCAGCAGTGGCAAGGTGGTTACATTATCGGGCATGACGCTCAAAAACGGCCAAGCCGGTGGTCATGGAGGCTCGATCTCCAACGCAGGCATCCTGGCCCTGGACCAAATGGTCCTAACCCAAAACAGCACCTCCTCACAAGGCGGGGCCATCCGTACCGAAGGCGGACTGGCAATCTCCAACAGTAGTTTGAGTAACAACTCGGCAGCCAGTGGTGGAGGCGCTATTGCTACTGCAGCGGGGGTCTCCCTCGCGTTGGTCAACACGGTCTTCGATGGAAACTCGTCCCTGGAAGGTGGCGCCATCTTGCTGGGCTCCGACATGGGATTCGTCAGCACCATGAACGCAACCCATGTGACCATGACGAACAACACAGCCACCTCGGACAGCGGTGCGATTTTCGCCAGTCCATACGCTCAAGTCATCATCGACAACAGCCTGTTCGATCACAATACAGCCACGGATACAGGTAGTATTGGCGGTGCAGTGAGCATTGCAGATAACGCACTTGCGGCCATCTCGAATACTACGTTCAGTAATAATACTGCCCAGAGTGGTGGGGGTGCAATCTACGCGACCTCCACCCAATTCGATGTCACCAACACCACGTTCAACGGCAATCAGGTATTGAATGCCAGCAATGGACTCGGCGGGGCCGTATTTTTCTCAGCCCCAAACTTTGCCAACTTCAAGAATGTCACCATTACAGGCAACACTAGTATGCACTATGGCGGCGGAATTTACATTCTGACCACTGGCGGCGGCATTAACTTCAACAATGTAACCGTCACAGATAATCACGCAGAATATGCTGGCGGGCTATATATTTTTGAAGGCGTCATCAATACCCGTAATTCGATCATTGCCCAGAATACCAACACCTTTGCCGTCGATTACAATGATTGTGGCGGCACGGGGGCAGGCGAGTGGCTCGTCACCCAGGGATATAACCTGGTGGGTGTGCCCGCAGGCTGCGGCTTTGTTGCCGATATGGGCGATATTACCGGGCAGGACCCGCTGCTGGGTCCACTGTCGAACAACGGCGGCTCTGTATTCACCCGTGCGCTGCCGGCAGGTTCTCCCGCCCTCGATGCGGGCGACAACTCCACCTGCGAATTCATCGATGCACGCGGCGTGGACCGTCCACAAGATGGCAACTCCGACCTGACCAACAAATGCGACATGGGCGCTTATGAGAAACTGCCCCCCATCACCACGGCCACCTTCGCCGACGTACCCTTGAATCATTGGGCCTGGCAGCATATCGAAGGGCTGTACCTGTCGGGCATCACCGGCGGATGCTCGGCCTCTCCATTGAACTACTGCCCGTCTGTCACCGTCACCCGTGACCAGATGGCTGTCTTCCTCCTACGCGGAATCCACGGCTCAGCCTACACACCTCCCGCTGCCAGCGGCGCCGTCTTTGGCGACGTCCCCGCCAATCATTGGGCCGCCGCCTGGATCGAGCAACTGGCTGCCGAGGGCATCACCGGCGGATGTGGCAACGGCAACTACTGTCCCTCCACACCTGTCACCCGCGACCAGATGGCCGTCTTCCTCCTGCGCTCTGAGCACGGTTCATCCTATACACCGCCCACCGCCACGGGCGCCGTCTTTGGCGACATCCCCGCCAATTTCTGGGCGGCGGCCTGGGTCGAGCAACTGTCAGCGGAAGGCATCACTGGCGGCTGCGGCGGCGGTAACTACTGTCCCTCCACCCCCGTCTCCCGCGACCAGATGGCGATCTTCCTTCAGCGTACTTTCGACTTGATCCTGCCGTAGAGGCTTCCATGTAAAAAAGACAGCCGCCTTTTGAGGCGGCTGTCTTTTCATTTCCCTGACCGTCGCTGGTCGAGGGCGGTTTGCAGGCGTTGATTTTCGATCTGTTCCAGCGGCGAGAGGTGACGCTTCACCCGTCCGCGCAGGACGCGCGCTTCGCGGAACAATTCCTCGGCGCGGGTCAGGCCCAGGGCGGAGGGAACATCGTCCAGGGCGAGCCAGGCCAGGGCGTGCAGGGCATTGGCCACGCCATGTTCATCATCCGCCTCCTGGTATTGACGCAGCACCCCGGCACATAGCGCGCGCGCTGTGGACGAGTCTCCGCGCAGGCGAGCCAGGTTGGCCAGCAACAGTTGCGGCTCGGGCAGGTACAGCGCGTCGCCCATCTCCTCGAACAGGGTCAGGCTGTGACGGGCCATCTGCTCGGCGCGCACCAGATCGCCCATCTCGAAATAGACCGTGGCCAGGCAGTTGGCGGCGAAGGCGTTCTCCCAGGGGGTGTCCGATGGGCTGGAGATTTCGAGGGCGCGTTCCAACCAGCCTTGCGCCGCGGGCAGGTCATACATCAGTGTGGCGGTCGTGCCGAGGTTGGCAAAGCCAATGGCCTGGTCGCGCACATCTTCGGGGTCCGAGAGTGACAGAGATTCTTCCAGCAGGGCGATGGCGCGAGCATACTCCCCCTGGCATTGCGCCACCAGGCCCATGTTATGCAGGGCGGTCGAAATGCCAGCCTTATCGCGCAGCTCACGCCGCAGGGCCAACCCCTCCTCGTGATAACGCATGGCAGCGGCGAATTCGTTCAACTCGGCAGCGATGGCCCCTGCACCGTTGAGCGCCATGGCACGGCGGCGTTTGTGAGTCTCGTCGAACGGCTCGGGCAGCGGACACCGCAGGGCCGCCTCCAACCAGGTCATGGCCTCGCGCACGAAACCCTGCCGCTCCCAAAACCACCACAACCCGCCCGCCAGGTTGACGGCCAACGCCCCGTCGCCATTTTCCAGTGCAAAGCGCAGAGCCGCGCGGAAGTTCTCGTGATTGGCGCGCGTGCGCGACAGCCAAAGCGATTGCTCCGCACCCAGGACGCCTTTGAAGACCGCCTGAGCGTGTTCCGCAAAATAGACGGCGTGCGCACGGCGGAGCGGGTCGAGCAAGCCGTCTGCGGCGAGTTGATCGAAGGCGAAAGCGCGCAGGGTTTCGAGCAGGATCACGCGGCCCGACTCGACCCGCAGCAGACTGGCCGCGGACAAAGCGTTCAACACGTTTACATCCGCGCCGCAGACGGCCTCGGCCGCCTCCAACTCGCAGCCGCCCGCCATGACTCCCAGACGAAGGAAGGCCGCGCGCTGGGACTCGCTCAACAGGCGGACGCTCCATGCGATGGCAGCCTGCAGGGTGCGGTGACGGTCGGCGACGTTACGTTTGGCCTGTCCAAGCGGCGTGGACGAAAGGTGGGACGGATGGCGGGCGGCCACGATCTGTTGCAGCAATTCCTGCGGAGAGAGATCGCGCACGCGCGCGGCGGCGATCTCCAGCGCCAGGGGCAGGCCGTCGAGGGCGGCGCACAGGGCCGCCACGGGCAGGGCGTTCTCCGCATCCAGGCGGAAGGCGGCATTTGCGGCGCGGGCGCGGGCCACGAATAATTGCACCGACGTGACCTGCGCCAGATCGGCCACAGCAGGGAGATGCGCCAGATCGGGCAGGGCCAGCGGAGAGAGGTCCCAGACGTGTTCGCCGTACAGGTCGAGGACGGTGCGGCTGGTACAGAGCAATCGCAACTTCGGGGCGGCAGACAGCCAATCCCCAAACTGCACAGCAGATTCCAGAATATGTTCGCAGTTATCCAGCACCAGCAGCAGATTGCGAGAGGCCAGGTGCGCGCGGACGAGTTCCTGCGTGGACTGTTCGGCGGAGGGCGTCAGGCCCAGCGCCAGGGCGACCGCGCCGGTCACATCGCGTGCATCCTGGACCGAATCGAGCGCGACGAAACAGGAGCCGTCGGAGAAGTGATCTTTCAGCAGGCGGGCCGCCTCCAGGGCCAGGCGGGTCTTGCCGATGCCAGGAGCGCCCAACAGAGTCACCAGGCGGGCATCGCCCAACAGGAGGTCGCGCACGGCTTCCAGGTCCGCGGCGCGGCCCAGGAGCGGCAGGAGCGGCGCAGGCAGCAGGTAGGACGAGGCGGGCTGGGTGACAATCTCCAGCGAACGCTCGGTGCGGGTCTGTACACTGCGGGTGACGGTGATGCGCTGCGTCTCACCTGCCTCCGCACGGACCTGTCCCGCCAGTTCGAGCAGGCGCTGGGATAGCTTGGGCTGACGCTGCAAGCCCAAGGCAGGGATGAAGAGTGCGGCCACCACGGCCAGGTCGGGCAGGCGGCTGCCGCTTTCGAGGCGGGCAATCTGCTCGCGGCTATAGCCCACGGCGCGGCCAAGTTCGTCCTGGGTCAGGTGTTCACGTTTGCGCAAAAAGCGCAGGGTCTCGCCAAAGGTCGCAGCGGGGAAGGCAGGCGGAAACGACATGCGCGAATCTTATCATGGCTGTTTTGCAGCACAATAGCCGCATGGTAGGATTTTTGCCTGTCACAAAATGTCACCTTTTTGCCCGACCCAGCCGATAAGATGTATCCATGCAGCGCCAACTCCGCATCACTCTGACCGAAGCCGTGGAAGTCACTGAAACCATCACGATCCTGGTCGAAGGCCGTGCCGCACAGAAGGAGAGAGAACCCGCTGAACGAACCGTCGAACCAAAACAGTTTCCCGTTGGGCGAAACCGTCCGCGCCGACCCTATCGATTTTACAAACGCAAGACCCGCAAGCGACCAAAATTAACTTAGAGGAGACTCCATGAAACAAAAACTATTTTCCCTGCTGCTGGCGCTGGCACTCCTGGCCGCGCTGGTTAACGTCTCACCTGTCCACGCGGCCAGCGCCGTGGTCGGGACGGGGACGCCCGCCTCCTGCACCGAGGCCGCCCTGGATACCGCCCTGGCGACCGCCAACGCGGGCGGCGGAACCGTCACCTTCAACTGTGGCCCGTCGCCCGTGACCATCAACCTGACCGCGCAGAAGATCATGAATCTGGCCAACGTCACCATCAACGGTGGCGGGCTGGTCACGTTGAACGGTGCTCTGGGCGTGCGTCACTTCTTCGTCGACAATGGCGTGACGCTGACCCTGCAAAACATCACCCTGCGCAACGGCGATCCGCTGGCAGGCGGCGGCGCGCTCGAAGTCTCAGGTGGCACAGCCGTGCTGCAAGCGGTGGAACTTTCGAACAACTACGCCGAGACGGTCGGCGGAGCCATCTACTGCTACGACGGCGTGCTGACCATCAGCGGCAGCCTGCTGGCCAACAACAGCGCGGGCGACAACGGCGGCGCGCTCTATAATGACGGCTGCACCGTCACGGTGAACAATTCCACACTGAGCGGCAACACGGTATCAAAAAGCGGCGGCGCGCTCTACAATGCCGCCCTGGGCAACCTGACGGTCAGCAACAGCCTGCTCGAAAGCAACCAGGCCCTCGATGGCGGCGGCGCCTACACCGAAAGCGGCTCAACTGCCACCTTCAACACCGTCACCTTCAAGCTAAATACCGCGGGCTACGGCGGCGGACTGGAGAACAACGGCACGGTCACGCTCAACGACAGCCAGTTGATCCAGAACAGTGTCACCGGCAGCGGCGGCGGGTTGTGGAACCTGGTCGGCTCGACCACTCTCAACCGTGTCACCGTCTCACAGAATACGGCCTACGAGGGCGGCGGCATCAACACCTACGGCGGACAGGTCCAGATCACCGATGCCAACCTCACGGACAACACCGCCACGGGCTCACATGGCGGCGGACTGTATCACGGCGGCGGCACGGCCTTCCTCACCAATGTCACCATCAGCGGGAACCAGGCCACGAATGCGGCAGCCAACGGCGGCGGTATCTACCAGGCCTCCGACGATAACCTGACCCTGACCAACGTGACCCTCAACAACAATCATGCGGGCTCGCTGGGCGGCGGACTGTATCATTACAGCCGTTATGCCATCCTCACCAACGTGACCATTGCAAATAACACAGCCGGTGCGGCGGGCTCCGCCATCTATGAAGACTCGCCCATGACGGTCGCCAATCCAGGCGTAGTACAGATCATCAACAGCGCCATCCTCGGCGCCCCGAACAACTGCGACGGCGGCCTGTTCGACTCGTTCGGCCACAACTTCAGTCAAGGCACCTGCGCCTCGCTCGACCACGCCACTGACCTGGAGAATTACGCGGGCAGCGCCAACCTGATGATCCCAGCCGTCACCGGCGGAACCTTTGCCATGAAGACCATGCTGCCCAAACCTGGCAGTCCGCTGATCGACGCCGCCGACAACGGTTCCTGCCCTGCTACCGATCAGCGCGGCCTGCCCCGCCCTGTGGACGGCAACAACGACTCCTCCGTGATCTGCGACATCGGCGCAGTGGAATTTCAACCCGGGCCGGTCTTCGCCGATGTACCCTTTACCTACTGGGCGGGAGCCTACATTGAGATCCTGTATTACAACGGCATCACGGGCGGGTGCTCCACCAACCCGCTGAGATACTGCCCCGAAAACAGCGTTTCACGCGCACAAATGGCCGTTTTCCTGTTACGCAGCAAACATGGCTCCCTCTACACGCCGCCCGCCGCGACGGGAACCGTTTTTGCAGACGTGCCCGCAAATTATTGGGCCGCCGCCTGGATCGAACAACTCTACGCCGAGGGGATCACCGGCGGCTGCGGCAACAATAATTACTGTCCAGAGACGCCTATCTCACGCGACCAGATGGCGGTCTTCCTCCTGCGCGCCGAACATGGGGCCGCCTACACACCGCCCGCCCCGACAGGAATCTTCGCGGATGTGCCCGTCACCCATTGGGCCGCCGCCTGGATCGAACGCCTGGCCGCCGAGCACATTACCAGCGGCTGCGGGGGTGGAAACTTCTGCCCCGCTGTCGTCGTCAGCCGTGCCCAGATGGCGGTGTTCCTATTCAATGTCTTTGGTGCGCCATAAACATCATCCCGTCTTGCTCGACAAACGCCATCCCAGTGGGATGGCGTTTGTCTTATCCCACATTTAGACTATTCCAACCTATATAGTGGCCTATTAAAATCTGAACCTAATCACATCTTGCCATACAAGGTTTTACTTTCGCCAAAGGAGAATTGGATGAATATTAAACGGAAACCACGACCGGCCTGGTTCCATTTGCTGGCCGCTCTGGCATTGCTTTCGGCATCCTTCGCCAACGTCCGCACGGTACATGCATTGGGCAGCACCTACATCGTCAACACCCTGGCTGACTCCACCACCGACGACGCTTTCTGCTCATTGCGTGAAGCCCTGGCCGCAGCGAATAATTCCCCCATCAACGCAAATTGCGGGGCAGGCAGCAACAGCGATGACACCATTAACTTCAGTCTCGTCGGAACCATCTACCTGAATAGTCCATTGAGCATTGTTTCAGGTCATGGATCGCTGACCCTCAATGGCAGTGGAATCATCTTGAACGGCGATACAGACAACAGCGGGACAGGCAATACATATGTGATGGTTGTAGAACCCGGAGCAGCCCTCATTATGGACAATGTGGTCATCACCAAAGGCTATTCCTCCAGCAACGCGTACGCCGCAGGCCTGACTGTCCAGACCGGGGCTTCGGCAACGATCACCAGCGGCGCGTTCGAATACAATTCCAATGTAGGCGGGGGTGGAGGCGGGATTCAAAACAGCGGCACGCTCAACACGACAAGTACCGACATTATTTTCAACTCAACCACCGACACGATCTCGCCCATCCCTTTCAGTATGGGCGGTGGAATCTTCAACGCGGCGGGCGGTACCGCCACCGTCAACTCCAGTTCGATCTCGAACAACACCGCGGGGACCTGGGGCGGCGGCATTGCCAATCTCTCTGGAGCAACGCTCACCCTCAACAATGATTATTTTTTCTTTAACACCGCCACATCAGGCGGAGGCATTTTCAACGCAGGAAGTGCCACGCTCACGCAGGTCATCCTCGACAACAATAACGCCACCAATGGCGGCGGGATGTACAACTACCAAAGCAATCCCATATTGACCGATTGCACCATCCTGTGGAATTTCGCCACCAATGGTTCAGGCATGTACAATGATCAAGCCAGCCCCATTCTCAGCAACGTCACCTTCCGCGAGAACGCGGCGACCGGCAGCGGCGGCGGGATGGCAAACATGAACGGCAGCAACCCCAGCCTCGTCAATGCCACCTTCAGCGGAAATACTGCCAGCGTCAACGGCGGCGGGATGTTCAACTCCAGCAGCGCCCCCAGCCTGACTGCCGTCACATTCAGTTTGAACACGGCCAACAATTTTGGCGGCGGGATCTACAACACAAACAGTAACGGCACCGTCTTGCGCAATACGGTCATTGCCAACAGCACTAACGGCGATTGTTTCGGTGCAGTCGATACCACCATCCAAACCCACCACAACCTGATCGAGGACGCGGGCCCCTTCTACAGTTGCGGCCTGACCCACGGTGTGAACAACAATATCGTTGGCCAGGGCGATCCCAAGTTGGGAATTTTGCAGAACAATGGCGGCCTGACAGACGTCATCAAGCCTTTGGCCAGTTCCCCGGTCATCAATGCCGGTGACTCATCGGGTGCCTGCCCCAGCACCGACCAGACCGGCAAACTCCGCCCCCAGGGATCGGCCTGCGACATCGGCGCCTTCGAATACGCTCCCACATTCCTCGACGTGCCCATGGACTACTGGTCGTGGCAGTTCGTCGAACGGCTGGCCAGCGCCGGCATCACAGGCGGATGCGGCGGAGGCAACTACTGTCCCGAAACTAATGTTAACCGCGCGCAAATGGCTGTCTTCCTCCTGCGCGGGGAACACGGCTCAGCTTACAATCCACCCGCCGCTACAGGTGCCGTCTTTGCAGATGTCCCATCTTCATATTGGGCTGCTGCATGGATCGAACAGTTGGCTACTGAAGGTATCACCGGCGGATGCGGCGGTGGGAATTACTGTCCCGAGACGCCCGTCACCCGTGACCAGATGGCTGTTTTTCTGCTGCGGGCCAAGTATGGATCGGGATATGCCCCACCCTCGGCCACGGGCATCTTTACCGATGTCCCCACCACTCATTGGGCCGCATCCTGGATCGAACAACTGTCCGCTGAAGGCATCACCGGCGGCTGCGGCGGTGGAAACTATTGTCCCGCCACCGTGGTCAACCGTGCACAGATGGCGGTGTTCCTCGTCCGCACATTTAATTTGCCCTAACAAAATATCAAAAGGCCGCTGACAAATTGTCAGCGGCCTTTTGTATTCACATTACAGTCCTGAAAGCAAATGAAACTGTGATGTTCATCACTAGTCTTCTGTGCTATCAATCGCTACACTGAAATCACATTTCACACCCAGAAGGAGCGACATGAGCGCACGGACATTTATACGCGGTTTTCTCGCAGCAGTTTTCATCGCAGTTCTGGCATTTTCCGGCCTGCAACCGGCGGGGGCGCAGGCGGCGGGAGCGCAATCCATCACAGGCTGGCTTTCGATCATCTGGGGGGACGGACCGCAAGGCTCGGATTCGATAGGGCCGTTGTACTTTGTCACCGATGAGGCTGGGATCACCACCCGCTTGAGCGTGGATGAAAGCACTTCTCTGCCCGCGGGTGGACTCCTCGCTCTGAACCGTCAGTTGGTGACCGTTTCGGGAGCGGCAAGCCAGCCCTCAGCGGCGGACCGTGGACCGGTTTTCGCGGCGGCTTCGATCGAGGCGAAGGATTCGCCCGAACGCGGCAACACGACCCTATCGGCGGTCAGCGGCTCCAAGCCTTTCATCTCCATCATGTGCAAGTTTTCCGATTACGCCCAGGAACCCAAGACTCTGGCCTACTTTCAGAACATGTATGGTGAACCCTATCCCGGCCTGAACCATTACTGGCGCGAGATTTCGTATGGCAACATCAATGTCACCGGCAGCAATGCGGTCGGCTGGTATACCCTGCCCCAGCCGCGTTCCTATTATGTGTACAACAATCAACTTGATTTTGATCGCGCTGCCACGGATTGCACCGGGGTAGCTGATCCATATGTCAACTTTGCGGGTTTCACCGGCATCAACCTGATGTTCAACTATGAACTGGATAATTACGCCTGGGGCGGCGGCGAGTACATGACGCTGGATGGGGTCAGCAAGGTCTGGCCGATGACTTGGGAGCCGCCGTGGGGATACAGCGCGATCACCGTCATGTCGCACGAGATGGGCCATGCCTTCGGCCTGCCACATTCCTCGGGCAATTTTGGCGCGACCTACGACAACCGCTGGGACGTGATGAGCGACACCTGGAGCGACTGCAGCCGTTTGAGCGACGCCACCTATGGCTGTCTGGGGCAGCACACCATCATGTACCATAAGGACATGCTGGGCTGGGTACCCGCATCCATGAAATATACGCTCAACTCGGCCACCGCTCCGGTGGAAAGCGGCATGGCTCCGGGGGCCTATCTGATGGCGACCCTGCCTTTCGGCAGTTCAGGATACTATTACACCGTCGAGGCGCGCCAGCGAGTTGGGTATGATGTGAAACTGCCCGGCGTGGCAATCATCATCCACGAGATCGAACCCAATCGAAGCGACGACAAGCCCGCGCACGTGGTCGACCTCAATGACGATGGCAACCAAAATAACGGAGACGCCAGCGCCATGTGGACCGTGGGCGAAACCTTCACTGATGCCACAAACGGCATCTCAGTGCAGGTGTTGTCCTCCACCACCAACGGGTTCAGCGTAAAGTTAACAAACAATGCTTCAACCGCTACGATCGAAATCGACAGCAACGCCCAGGTACTGATGTTCGGGGACGTTCCACTGGGCTATTGGGCCGGTTCGTGGATCGAGCGTTTATACAACGCTGGAATCACCGGCGGCTGCTCGACCAGCCCGATGCTATTTTGTCCCACCACGGGCGTGACCCGCGACCAGATGGCCGTTTTCCTGCTGCGTGGTATCCACGGCTCCAGCTACAATCCGCCGGCGGTGGGGGCCGGTACCGGCTTCAACGATGTGCCCACCACCCACTGGGCGGCAGCCTGGATCAAACAATTGGCTGCCGAGGGCATCACCGGTGGTTGTAGCAACAGTAATTTCTGCCCAAGCCTCCCGGTCACTCGCGACCAGATGGCTGTCTTCCTGTTGCGGGCCAAGTACACCTCTTCTTATGCACCTCCCGACGTCGGCTCTGACACAGGCTTTACCGACGTGCCCACCACCTATTGGGCGGCAGCCTGGATCAAACAACTGGCAGCCGAGGGCATCACGGGGGGGTGTACTGCATCCACATACTGTCCTACAATCGCTGTCACTCGTGACCAGATGGCCGTCTTCCTGGTTCGCACCTTCGACCTGCCCTAGCAGGGCTACTTCCCAACAAAAAATCGCCCCTGGGTCCAGGGGCGATTTTGATTCGGGTGGCTATTTTGTTTCCTCTGCAAATCGCCGAATGACATTCGCCACATATTCGGCATCTTCCAAGCTCATGTGTGGACCCATCGGCAGGCTGAGTTCAGTGGTGGCGATCCGCTCTGCGATGGGGAAAGCGTCTTGTGGAATGCCCATGTCACGGTAGGCATCCGAGAGATGCGGAGGAATGGGATAGTGGATCAACGTGTCCACGCCTTGACTTGCCAGGTACTTTTGCAATTCGTCACGGCGCGGATGCAGGACAGTGAAGATGTGCCAGATGGGCTCGGCCCATTCAGGGACATGCGGAAGGGTCAGATCGGGCAGACCAGAGAGGCGCTCGACATAATATTCGGCGATCTTTACGCGGCGCTGATTCCATTCCTCGAGGGTGGGAAGTTTGGCGCGCAGGAAGGCCGCATGCAATTCATCCAGGCGCGAATTATAGCCTTTATACTCGTTATAGTATTTGACCTTCGAGCCGTAGTTGCGCAGCATGCGAATCTTCACGGCCAATTCATCATCGTCCGTTAGCACCGCGCCCGCATCTCCCAGCGCGCCCAGGTTCTTGCCCGGGTAGAAACTGAAGCCCGAGGCATGCCCCAAAGCACCCGCAAAGCGCCCTTTGTAACGCGCACCCTGCGCCTGGGCCGCATCCTCGATCACCTTGAGGTTGTGACGTCCAGCAATTTCCATCAGCGGACCCATATCGGCGGGCTGACCGTAGAGATGCACAGGCAGGATGACTTTCGTCTGCGGGGTAATCGCCGCCTCGACGCGTAGCGGGTCAAGGTTATAGGTGCGGGGATCCGGTTCAACAGGAACAGGTTTGGCCCCAGAATAAGAGACCGCCAACCAGGTGGCGATATAGGTGTTCGAAGGCACGATGACCTCGTCGCCCTCGCCGATCCCATATCCGCGCAGGATCAGATGCAGGGCCTCCAATCCGTTGCCCACACCCAGGCAGTGGCGCACTCCGCAATAGGCCGCGAACTCTTGTTCGAAAGCCTTGACCTCCTCGCCCAAAATGTACCAGCCCGATTCCATCACGCGTTGATAGGCGGCATCCAACTCGGCCTTTAATTCCTGGTACGGCGATTTCATGTCGAGAAAGGGTACTTTACGCTGGTTCATTGACCAAGCTCCTTCAAGAAAAGATCGTAATCACGGATGTAATCTTCGGCCTTGTACACGTCGGAGGCCAACACCAACAGCACGGCATCGGTGGAATACTTGTACTCGGTGGCCCACACCATCGGCGGGACATGAATACCCAGGTTGGGATGGTCGAGCAGCACTTCGGCACGATGCTGACCATCGTCCACGACCACAGAGCAACTGCCTTTGATGCACACCAGGAATTGATGGCAGGTACGATGGGCATGTTCGCCCCGCACTTCGCGGCTGGGCACATCGAACACGAGAAAATATCGTTGAGGGATAAAGGGCAGGAACTGGCCCGTCTCGGCAAAACTCAGGCTCCCGCGCAAGTCTGCCACGAGCGGAAGTTCGACCACCGACACACCCTGCACACCCACCGCCCGCTCCCGGACCCCGGTCTGGTCCGCCGATGAACGGCTGGCTGCCCGTTCCCGGTTCGAATCCACATACCCGACGATGCGGGCGGGGTTACCGACCACGATGGCGTATGGTGGAACGTCCTTGGTGACAACCGTCCCGGCGCCGACCATGGCATACTGTCCGATGGTCAAGCCAGGCAGGATGGTGGCATTCGCGCCAATGGATGCACCCTTACGGATCACCGTGCGCGGGAATTTTTCGGGATACTTTTTGCTACGCGGGAAGGGATCATTGGTGAAGGTGGCATTCGGCCCCACAAAGACATCATCTTCCAGGGTAATGCCATCCCATAACTGGACACCGCTCTTGACAGTCACGCGGTCACCGACGATCACATCATTCTCGATGAAGGTATGGTCGCACAAGTTGCAGTCCGCACCGATGACGGCGTCCGGTAATACATGCGCGAACGCCCACACACGCGTCCCCTTGCCGATATTTTGTGTCTCGACCACGGCATTGGGATGTTGAAAAAAGTCACTCATGGTTTATCCTGTTTGGTCTCATCATATATTTCATCAATCACAAAAGGCGGCCGCCTGCGAACTTCGTCCAGGGTGCGCCAGAGGTATTCGCCCAACACGCCCAACATGGTCATTTGCAGCCCCGTCGTGAAGGTGATAATCAACATGGTCGGCACCCAGCCCTTCACATCGATACCGAAGAGGGACCAGTAT
The DNA here is from genome assembly GCA_937928015.1 of uncultured Anaerolineales bacterium. Taxonomy (GTDB): domain Bacteria; phylum Chloroflexota; class Anaerolineae; order Anaerolineales; family Villigracilaceae; genus JACPVF01. The sequence continues at coordinate 27,384 of CALFXA010000020.1, forward strand.
ACTAGAATGAACGCCCCATATCCAAAGGAGGTCAGGGCCACGAGAAAGCCGATTACCGAAAGAATACGAATTGGCCAGAAGGTAAAAGCGACAAAAGTATCCACAAAAAGTTTTGCCTTCTTGCGCAAGGTCCAGCGGGATTTTCCACGAGTGCGCGCGCGGCGCACGTAAGGGATCAGAATGGGCTTGAATCCTAACCAGTAGATCAGGCTCATCAGGTTGGTATTCTTCTCCCGGATACGGTTCACCTCATTCACAATCTGGCGATCCACGAGGAAGAAATCAAAGCCGCCGTCAGGGTAATCTGCAATGGCATATTTCCGCACAAGAGCATAATAGGTGTTGGAAAATAGTTTTTGTGAAAATGGCTCCTCCCGATCCTGGCGAACGGCAAAGATAGCCTTGGTGCCTTTTTCCCAATGACCAAGCATCTCCAAGAATAGTTCGGGGGGATCCTGCAAATCAGCGGAAATCATTCCCACACAATCACCTGATGCAACAGAAAACCCTGCTTGTATCGCGGCCATTGAACCAAAATTGCGGGTTAGTTTAACAACCCTGATAGTCTCAGGATATTTTGCCTGAAACTCGCGCAAAATCTCTAGCGAACGATCTCCCGAGCCGTCGTCCACAAAAATCAGTTCAAAACGATAGTTCCCAATTTCCCTCCCTAATTCCAAAAGTTGTGGGATAGTTTCCGGCAAATTGAGTTCATTGTAGAATACAGGAACAATAATGGAAAATGACTTCATAGGATATATTCTATCTACATAATTCTTCATAATGTGAAAGGGCCTGAATCTGGGGACTTTGGCATAGTAGCGCCCTTTGTAAATGTGAATAAGGACTAAACTTAATTACCACAATGTCATTGCGAAAAACTTTCACACTTCCATCTTGAGGCCATTCAGGCATTGTATCTACAAAATTAAAGAACTTGTCATCGCGTCGATCATTTGGCATTGGCATCAACCCACCTATTCGTAATGTTTGGAGGAACATCACTATACGCTCATTATCACCCTGTCCAAATTCAAAAAAGGATGAGCCAAATGTTTCCCTTTTAGGAATAAGTTGTGTCTCTGGCTCATCATAATATCCAACGATCTCAATAAAACGTATTTTTTTGACACCCGCTTGCGACTGAGCCTCATTAATTCTGTCAACCAAATTAGCCGCCAAAATACGATCTGCCTGAAGAGCCAAATGAGATGCGGCAAAAAGATGGTTTGTCACAAGAGAAAACTGCAAGACACAATACGCTGTGATCATTGTAACAAGCACCTTATATCCCCTATGGCTTCCAAATATACCTATCATGACAAAACCTGCAGCCGCAAGAGGGACGGCTATAAGAAAACGCATTAAGGTCACCTTTATAAAAAATGTCCCTAAAAAGGGTACAAGCAAAAGAAAAAATGATAATAAGACAACAAAGAGACTGTTTACAAATGAAAACCTCGAGCTATATAAATTAAAAATCAGGCTTAGCATACCAATCAAAAGCAATCCGCCAAAGGCACCTGCGCTTAGTGCATAAATTGATTTATCGCCCATGTAGACAGGGATTGCCTGTTCAAAAATAATCCTATGAAATATTTCGACCAACTTATTCCCATTCAGCAGATCCTGCCAGGTAAAGAAACTCTCGACATAGGAATTTGCTGTATTATTTCCTGTACTGCTATTAGATATTCTTTGCACCACAAAATAAAGAACTAACGCTGAAACATTTATCAAAAAAATTACCAAAAGATTCTTGACAACTATCCTTTGGGTGCGAATAACATCTAGAATAATATAAACGGTAAAAGCAGCAATGAGCACAAAGATAAAACTTTGATAAACGCCAATAGAAAAAGCCGCAGGGAGCAGGGAAAAAAGCTTATTATATCCTCGTGCGGTCGAATAAATAAACATAGCCAAGGCCACAAAAAAAACACCAATACCCACCCCATAGTTAATGGTAGAAAAAGTATACATAAACGACATGGTCGGAAATGTAATACATACTGCGCCAAATACAATCTGGTCTAAAACAGACGTTATATTCCAGCTTTTTAATAACAACAAAACCGCTGCGATATAGAATAGCAATCCTATAAACAATGGAATAAAGGGAATAGTTGTATATGGGATAATAAATTTATTTAAGAGATACATACCCCAACGCCCTTGAACAATCCATGCACGGGTATGTCCCAGATAAGTAGCATGTATTTCTTCATCGGGCGTTATGTTAAAGTTAAACAATTCAAAACCATATGCGGCCAAAGTAGCAATAATCAGCAAAGCTACCAGGTATATGTTTCTTTTCAGATAGGTCTGAACACGGATGCTCACCATATCAATCTGGCAAAAAGAATCAGTCACTTTTCTCCTAAACACAAGAGCCTCCACCAAGAACCTACGGGTGATTGAATACACAAGCCAAAAGAATAAAACTCAAAAAACACGTTTTGCAAAATCCCTGATCTTGAAGGATCGCTTTATTTTATGCTACCGAGTTTCGATCAACTCGATATTTCACAAAGATATAAATACCAAAAAGTAAAATAAAAGAAAGGAAGGAAATAAGGATCCCTCCCCTGAGCCATGGCACAGTATATTTTAATTCTACCGTATGTCTCCCGTCGCCGACATATACGCCAGTAAATGCTATATTGGTTCTTATCTTCTGTACAGGCACCCCATCGACATAAGCTTTCCAGCCTGCATCAAAAGGAACAGAAAAATAAACCAGGCCGCTGCTGTCCATATCCACCATCCCGCTTACATAGTCCGCATCAACGATGATGTTTTTGATATCGGATGACTTTATCAAAGATGTAGCATGTGCAGTGATCTCTTTATCATTTCTATGAAAAACCGAGAAATCCTTAACTTGAAGATTACCAACTATTCCCGCTAAATTCACACAAATAGAATTGACGCCCTCTATTGGCAATGTAAAATAATATTCTTGAAATCCTGGCTTTACGTCAAAAGAAACAACGTCTTCTATATCATAATCGTCATTTTCTGAAGTCTTATAAAAGATTTCACCTTGCCCCTGTGTGGGTGTTTCCATAGAAAACGAGATAGAAACCGAAGTATCAGAAGCTTCCAAAAAATTCACACAGAATTTGGAAGAAGTATCCCCCGAAGTGTTGAAATCAAGGTACTTCGGGAAGTCGTTTTCTTTTACACTTATATTTGGGCTTAAGTATGAGAAATCCGCAATAAGGTCTACTGCAGGCCCGTCTTTTAGAAGCGGAGCACTGATTTTCGCTAAGTCAGGATGGCCAAGGCCAAAATCATCAGGAACCACAACGGCATCATATAATATGTATTGGCGTTCTCCCCAGCCAAGTTTCTTAAATTCCTTAACGGGTATATAATTTTTATAGGTTACTCCAATGGCCGTTGCATTATTATTTTTATACACGTATACATCACCATAATGACCTATTTCTTCATACCCAAAATAAGAGTGTTCTTTTTTTGTTAGAAGATATTTTCCGGCAGAAATATTTCTCATAAATTGTCTATCAGAAAAACCAAGCAGATAGTTTGAGTGAGAGCCTCTGATACCAAAAAGGTCTTGCCACTCCCAAATATAATACGGAATAATGGAAGAGTATTGTTTTTCTCCATAAAAATTCTGAAATAGTGCATCTGTATGGTAAACATAATCATAAGCTTTATTAACCCTATAAAAGCTTTTATCGCTTTCTGAAATGGCGTTAAGTGCTTGCATGGTCGAAGTATCAAAATAAGGAATCTTGCTCTTGTCTGAAACAGGAACAACCCCCCGCAAATTTACCGTAGCAAAACCATTTAATGCCGTTTCTGCCAACAATACAATCATAATAGAATAGGAAGCGATCTTGGTGTTCTGGTTATATAACAACAAACCATACAGGGCACATGCAACAATTACAACCCAAGCAGACCAAGGAAGGTTTACTGCCATTTTTGGAATCTGAGGGAGTTGGCTAACCTGGACTGATATAAAACCAGCATATAGGCCCAACAACATAGTGACAACATATAACCATTTACGCGGTCTATCAATATATCTCAGGCCCTCAGCAAGAGCAACTGAAAAAACAGGAACAAGCAAAAAAGTCCAGCGATATGAATATTTACTTAGGGCACTAAATATTGGATTCGTGACATGTGGAAATAAAAGGAGGAATATTACCAGGGCTGAAATCCAAATATATCTTTTTCTTCGAAAACTAATAAAAAATAATTGCGGGATAAGAAAAATCGTCAGGATGCTAGTGTATAGAAACGGGGATTCATAATAATTTTGAAATCCCTTATACATATTATTTGAGACCCCAAGTAACCCATTAGAAAGAAAACGCATCAAAATAGTATAGTATTCATTAGAATCCGCAAAGGAAAGGCTTGGAAGAATCCCACCTGTCATCCTGGGGCTTTGGCCTATTGCATAAACTTGGGGCAAAAATAACACACCAGCAAGGCCAATACCCAAAAGAAGCAAACCAACCGTCAAGAAACCTGTTACAAAAAAGTCCTTCCAATGAAAGCCATTTAGAATTATTTTTCTAAAGATATAGTAGACAGCCAGAAATAACAGTACCATGTAAAGTGCATAAGGCCAAAAAGCTGCGAAGAGAGCAGTGGATATGACTACGCCAACCCAATCATTAGAAGATAACAACCATCTTTCAAAAAAATACAAAAGGAGAGTAAAAAATACAAACACTGTAGCGTACTGATAATGTTGCCCCCATCCTACAAAAAAGCCACAAAAGGTATAAACGATAGCAGAGGCCATCAAAGGCATACCTCGATAGCCCAATCGTTTTATATATAAAAATGACAGTGTTGCAAGAGAAAATACCTTGGCGGTTAACGCCAAGAAAAGCCCTATATCAATGTGCATCTTGTCAAATGGAATAATAAATATATTATATGGGTCAAACAACCAAGGAGAAGCTGCAGAAAAGATATTTGTCCCTAGGCCATGCTGAAAGGCCCATCCTGATAAGTGAAATGAATGAAAATAATCGCTTATAAATGCATACATGGGCCAATAACTGGCATAAGTATCAGCGCCAATATCCAAATAAATATACATATTCCCTGTAAGGGGCAATGGCAGATATATGATGCCATAGATCACCGAGACCATTAAGATATATGCAAAAAAAGGTTTCGTTTTAACAAAATCTCCAAACAGGAGCTTACTTTTTTCAATAAAATTCTCCCTTTGTATCCATAGTTCTAAACTTTTCGCCCATACAAAGAAAAGCATAAAAAAACGTGATATGTAATAAATCACGAGCGAAGTCACAATCACCCCTCCAACCATCAGCCCACCTTGAGCAATCAGATTTCGATGGTTCAATAGATTGCCGTGCAATAAAAAGTTTATTCTATCTTTAAAAAGCCAAAAGGTCAGACTGCCGGTCAGTAGGAACAAAAATGTTTTTTTTAGCTTTTCATTTAATTCATTATTCATCGTCACCTATCTCTTTCAAATACATCAATGAATTTCTCGCAGAAGATAAAAACCGGTTATTGAATTAATCCACTAAATTTACAGAACCCCAAGAAGGGATATGCTCATAGTGAATATTTCTGGCCACTGCTAACAAATATTGGCAGACATTGGATTTAGTCGGCATATTAGAATTGTGCATATTAAATCTCCATCGTCCACGCCATTGATAATTATTCAGCAGACCGGCTGACTACCTCACGAGCGCATTACTCAATCTATAAAAATGTTAAAATCCCAGCATCTGTTGATGAGCGAAAATCAAATGTATGTCAATTTTCATCGAATTAAACAACGCCAGTCTATCGCGTTTCTTCAAGCGCCTCGCGCGTGGCGCGCAGGAAGGCATATCCATAACGGCGATCAGGTTCAAGGTAGGCGCTTTCGCCCCATTCGTTCCAGGCATTGATAAATGCGAAAGGCCGGTCAAGTTCCCGGTTGGCGCGCGCCTCACGCAAGACATCCATCAGCCATTCCTTGTATAAGGTTGGCGTAGCGCCATGATAGATCATGGCAGTATTGTTACGGCGCGGTGTATTATCCCACATCGGCATGACAGCGCGATACAGCTTGGGTGCCTGGAATTTGAAATATTTTTTGTTCTTCACCAGATCTGCATAATCCATCACCAGACCATTGAAATCATCGCGGACAAAATTCAGGTCAGCAGTGATGTTGTTACAGTGACGGAATACAGTTCCAGGGTGGAACTCACTTTGGGCATCGAAGCCAAGAGCCAGCAAGTCGCCGTCGAATGTGTTCTCCTTGACCGCAACAATATACGGGTTGCCCAAACCCTCACTCTGACAATATTCGCGCCAATGGGCCAACACTTTAGGTGGATCGGGCACGAAGGATGGCCGATAGATTATCAACAACGGGCGACCATCCACGCGGATATAACGTTTGTCCTGCATGTAAGGATTGACACTTTCGATGAAGGCCTGATAACTCTCCACCGACTCGTTTTGGTACATGATGACCTCGCCGCTGCTCCCGTCAAAGCGGCGGGTCCATGACTCGTTAGCCCAGCACAGGCAGAAGGGATGATCGATCTGTGGATTGTTCAAAAACAAGTCGAGGGGTTTATCGAGCAGGCGGCGGCCATCGAACCAGTAGAAATAATAGGCAAACCCATATACGCCATGGGCTTTTGCCAACTCGGTCTGACGGACAATATTTTCCACAATACGAAGATCATACTGACCCAGTTCAGCGGGCAGACGCGGCTGATAGTGTCCCACATATTGCGGCACCGCGCGGGAAACATTGTGCCATTCTGTGACACCCTTGCCCCACCACTCGTCGTTCTCAACAGTGGGGTGAAATTGCGGCAGGTAATATGCCAGAATCATTGGGTCATCAGGTTGACGCACATATTCGTCAGGAGCAAGCTCAACATACTCATTTGAATTTTCGGGAATTGACAACACCTGGCGTGCATATTGCTCCAAAATATCGGGTTGCAAATGTTTTGGCACAGTTGGCACGACAGGCTCACTGGAGCGCGGAAAAAGACGATGGCGTACGGATGCCAGGTGGCGCTTGACTCCCTCAGGGACAGGCAGATGCCAGAAGAGATTAACCAGATATGAATATATTTTTTTCATTACTTAATTCCCGCCAGGCGCAAAATCTCATTGGTCTTTTCGTACCAGGAATTCTCCTCGGCCTCTCTGTCTAGAATACCTAGATAGGTCTCGTTGGTTGCAAGGTCTACTGCGCGCCTCAATTGCGTCATAAACTCCTCATGGGTCTCTGCGATCAGGCAGGATTGGTATTTCTTACATTCTCGCAGGTCGGTGCTAACAATCGGTTTACGGGCGGCCATGTACTCAAAAATCTTGACGGGTGAGACCGCCTGGGTAAGATCTGTCTTGCGGAAGGGCAGGATGGCCACGTCATACCAAACCGCATAGGTGTTTAGCTCAAAATATGACTTACTCCCAAGGAAATGAACGCGCGGATGTTCCTTCAGACCGCTCTTGGGAAGCTCGTCATCATGCTCATGGCCAATCAGCACCAGTTCGTAATTGCCCTCATCAGCAATCCGTCGCAACAGGTCATAGTCGGTCCATTTTGCCAATGCGCCATGATACCCTACAACTGTGCGCCCCGTCAGGGCAGGTTTGAGGTCTTCAGGCGGATTACCCTTTGCAATACGCCAATGATCCACATCCACACCGTTGGTGCTCAGGATACAATTCCGGGTACGATAACCCTCAACTTCCTCGAATAGCTGATCTGATGTCGCTGCTACGATCACACGCTCATCCTTGAGAATGGCTTCGTGACGGCGGTACACCGAATCTGGGACATTGCCCGTGATCTCGGGGCTGATTTTATCAATATATTCGTACACAACCTTGAATCCGAGTTGCAAAAAATTCTGCACATCTTCTGCAGTAGTAACCAAATCAATGGACTGAATGCGAAGGATGACAATTTGATCTTTGGTGCGTTTTTCAAGGGCAGCCAGCACCCGCTGGGTAACAGTATCGTCTGTGGCCTTGAAAACAAAAAGGTTCTTCTTTACTTCCTGATAAACGAAGATATTCTTGTCTACTGTAGGATGCCCGCCATACAAGGCGAATCCACCCATCTTGGCTACTTGCAAAGAGGCATGTTGAAATCGCTGGAATAACAATGTGTTCCAACCCATCGGCACGTGGAAAATATCGAAGAAACTTTTGTGTCTGGCAATCTTTCGTTCCAGTTCACGCAGATCATGCTCATACTGATCCTTGTGCAAGAACTTCTTGACTGGATAAGCCAAGCGGATATAGATGATGGAAAATCCACGCAATCCTGCCTTGAAGATGCCGTGCCGATGAACGGCCTCGCGGATACGTCCAATGATTTCGCGCGGTCTGCGATATAGCCACTTGACCATCCGCTCGAAGATGCCGCCAGGGGGAAACAGAACCACACGTAGTCTGCGTAACAGCAGCGATACTTTGTACACACGGCTGCTTATAATTTCGTCTTTCAATTGGCGCTCATAGGCCACCTGCCAGGTCAGGTAATCGATGGAGTGTTTATCCACGGCAGCTTGCTCGGTCATGGCCGCAACCTGCGCCGACAGGTCAGCGATGTGCCCGTTCAAACCAACAATCTGCCCGTTCAAACCAGCGATGTGCCCGTTCAAGCCAGCAATATGCGCATCCAATTCTTCATTATGTTTATCTCTGCCTACCAGGTTGAAGGTCTGCTGGACCAGTAACTCACGCAAGCTGACCTCGCTCACAGCAGTTTTCTGATGGACAATCTCCCCATCCAGCAACTTCAATACCAGGTTGGTATTCTCGTGCACCTGCTGTCGAATGCGCTCAACATGCTCAATCAGGGCAGCCTGAATCACATTACAGCGTGTCCAGGCAGTTTCTAGCGTGGAAGCAAGTCCGTTCACATCCATGTCTTGCAGGTCCTGCACATATTCAGACATCCCCAACATGCGCATGAAGTTGTGAACTTTGGGATCATAAGCCAGCGCCACAGCGGGGATTCCCGCACCGAGATCGGAAGAGCACACGTCTGAACTCCAGTCACGAGTGGATATCTC
>CALFXA010000021.1 GCA_937928015.1 uncultured Anaerolineales bacterium
GACCGGCGACAAGAAGATGATGGGCGATTACCTGCTCAACGCTCAAGGCGAAGACGTGGTGGCGGGCATCCGTAACGCCGACCCGATCGAGAACCTGTCTGCCCAGATGCCCAAGGTCTACAAGCAGTTCATCGGTATCACCGCCAAACTTGAGAAGCACTACAAGGACATGCAGGATGTCGAGTTCACCATCGAGCGCGGCAAACTGTGGATGCTCCAGACTCGCAACGGCAAGCGCACCGCCAAGTCCACCGTGAAGATCGCCGTGGATATGGCCAACGAGAAGTTGATCTCGAAGGAAGAAGCCGTGCTGCGTGTGACTCCTGAAGTGGTCGATTCCCTGCTGCATCCGCAGTTCGACGAATCGGCCATGAAGAGCGCCGAGAAGACCGGTGCCTTCTACGCCAAGGGCGTGAACGCCTCCCCGGGTGCGGCCGTCGGCCAGGCTTACTTCGACGCCGACACCGCCGAGAAGATGTCCAAGGAAGAGAAACAGGACACCATCATGGTGCGCCCGTTCACCAAGCCGGATGACGTCCACGGCATGATTGCCTCCAAGGGCGTGCTCACCTCCGAAGGTGGCGCGACCTCCCACGCCGCCGTGGTGGCCCGCCAGTTCGGTATCCCCTGCGTCGTTGGCGCTTCCTCCATCAAGATCGACCTCGAAAAACGCGAGATGTCGGTGGATGGCAAGATCGTCAAGGAAGGCGAATGGATTTCCGTCGATGGCACGACCGGCAAGGTCTTCATCGGCAAGATTCCCACCAGTGCCCCGACCCTCGAAGAGCAGGTCGAACTCATGACCCTGCTCAACTGGGCTGACGAGATCGCCGCTCGCAAGGATGTCCGCAAGGCGCCCAAGGGCTGGCCGACCCGCGGTCTGCAAGTCTGGGCCAACGCCGACTATCCCAAGGATGCCCAGCGCGCCCGCTCCTACGGCGCCAAGGGCATCGGCCTGTGCCGCACCGAGCACATGTTCTTCGAACCCGAGCGCCTGCCGATCGTGCAGCGCATGATCCTGGCCGAGACCTCTGTGGATCGCACCGCCGCTCTGAACGAGTTGCTGCCCTCTCAGCGCAAGGACTTCGACGGCCTGTTCGCGGCGATGGACGGCTATCCCGTCATCATCCGCCTGATTGACCCGCCGCTGCATGAGTTCATGCCCGACGAGGAGAAACTCCTCGAAGAGGTCATCACCATGCGCGTCAAGGGCGAGACCGAAGGCCTGGAAGCCAAGGAAAACCTGCTGGTCGCCATCAAGGGTATGCACGAATCCAACCCGATGATGGGTCTGCGCGGCGTCCGCTTGAGCATCGCCATGCCCGAGATCGTCGAGATGCAGGTGCGCGCCATCTTCGAAGCCGCCTGCGACTGCACCCTGCGCGGCATCACCGTCAAGCCCGAGGTCATGATCCCGCTGACCGGTACCGTCAAGGAACTGGAGTGGATCCAGCCGCGCCTGACCCGTATCGCCGCCACCGTGCTGGCTGAGAAGGGCGTCAAGAAACTGGACTACAAGTTCGGCACCATGATCGAGATCCCGCGCGCGGCCGTGACCGCCGCCGAGATCGCCGGCCTGGCTGAGTTCTTCTCCTTCGGCACCAACGACCTGACCCAGATGACCTTCGGCTACTCTCGCGACGACGCCGAGCGCAACTTCCTGGTCACCTACGTGGAACAGGGCATCCTGCCCAAGAATCCGTTCCAGACCCTCGACCGCGACGGTGTCGGCCGCCTGATGAAGATGGCTGTCACCGACGGCCGCTCGACCCGTTCGAGCCTCGAAGTGGGCATCTGCGGTGAGCACGGCGGCGACCCCGAGTCCATCGAGTGGTGTCACCTGATCGGCAACAACTACGTCTCCTGCTCGCCCTTCCGCGTGCCGGTGGCCCGCCTCGCTGCGGCCCACGTCGCCCTGAAGTACAGCGGCAAGTCGATTGCCGAAGACAAGTAAGATCGTTTGTGGAAATACAAAACTCCCCGCCTTGTGGCGGGGAGTTTTTGATTCAGGGGTGATTAGGGTTTTCCACCCTGTCCGCCGGGGACGGCGGGAGGAGTACCCTGGTTGCCGTTGTCGCTTGGGCCGGTCTGGGACCCTGAGCCGCTTCCGTTGCCCGAACCATTGTCATTTCCCGAACCGCTCCCGCTCCCTGAGCCGTTGCCCGTGCCATTGCCGCTTCCGTCATTGTTCTGCGGACCCGGCGTGCCCGGGGCGGGATTACCGTTCCCGTTGCGGTACTGTTCGCCCGTGCCATCCAGGGCGGGGGTGCAGGAGCCCTGCGGGGTGACCGTCACATCAGTGGGGACGAGGGTGCCTGTCACACCTGGGGTCTGGGTGGTGCGGGTCTGGTTCTGGTGGCGGTACATATTGCGGAAGGCCTGCGGATCAGCCAGCCCGTTCTCGACCTCATGGAGTTGCGTGTGCAGCATGTCGCGCGTGCGTTGCAGGATGGGGTCGCAGTCGGTGCAGGAACCGTCCTGGAGACGAAGCATCTGCTGATCCTGGGTCTGCAACTGTTCGCGGATGCGGGTCAGCGTGGCGGTCATGGCCACGTCGTCGTTCAGGTCGGCGGTCAGACGAAGGGCCTGCTGAATGCGGTTCTGTGTGCGGAGGAGGAGAGCCTCATCGGGGGCGGTGCCCTGGGTGGCCAGCGTGGCCATTTCCTGGGTGCGGACCTGGGCCTGCTCCATCAGCACATCGACCTTGTCCAGTGGATCGGCGGTGAAGGCGAGGTCCGCCTCTTCGCTGACGAGCTTGACCTGGTACAGCGCGCTGGTGGGCAGGGCCTCCTGCGCGGCGGCCACGGTGGCGCTGCCACCGAACAACAGGCCGACGATCACAAGGGTGGTGGTGATTAGTTTCATGGCAAATTGCTCCTTTTGTGAGAAGATGTTCCACACACTGTGACGCGCTTTGCCTTGTGCAGATACGGCTTGGGCCAGGAATTGGCTGCGGGCGCGGGAGGCCGCCCGAGGGTCCCGTGCGGGGACGGCTTTGAGGTCACCCAACAGGGATGCCAGTCGCGGGTCAAGTTCATTGTCCATTTTCATGTTATGCCTCATCCAACAGCAATTTCTTCAATCGTTCCAGGGCGCGGTGTTGCAGCGACTTGACCGCGCCCACGGGTTTACGGACCACGCGCGCGATCTCGTCATTGTCCCAGCCTTCGACGAACTTGAGCGCGATCACCTGTTGCTGGTCATCCGTCAACTCACGCAGGGCGGCCCGCACCCGCTTCTGGCGCAGGTTCAGGTTGGCGCTTTCTTCCACGCTGTCATCGCCGGGCAGGTCATCTTTCAGCGGCTCGGGTTCGGGCGCGCGACGATAATGGTCGGCGATCCAGTTGTGCGCGGTGCGGAAAAGATAAGCCTGCAAATGGTCACGCGGACCCCTGCCGGCCTGCAAGGCTTGCAGGAAACGGCTGAAGGTCTCGGCGACACAATCCTCCGAAACCTGCGCGTCGCCCAACAGACGCATGGCGTAGCGATAGAGACGCGGGCTGTACAGATCATAAATCTCTGCCAGCGTCTGTTCTTCGAGGGCGTATGCCGCGTGCAACAGTTCCTGTTCGATGATCACG